>NZ_BJCE01000037.1:0-32319 GCF_005402885.1 Sphaerospermopsis reniformis | reverse complement strand
CGCAACTATCGAGAAGAAAAGCACCCGCACTAGCACCCAGTAAAACCAAGAAATGACGACGATTTAAACTCATAAGTCTTTTTGCAGTTGGTAGATTTGCACACTGTTTTAGATCATAACTGCAAAAGCTGATTGAGGAATTGTGAGTTTTACTTCCCCTAGATTATTTATCAAGTTTATGCACCTAATTTGACAAAACCCTATCCTGTAAATTTCTGTAAGTATCAGTTATAATTGTGATTATAACAATATCACGTTAATCACAGAAAAATTGCCTAAATTTATGACAAAGAGCTTATTTAGTCAAGTGTGGATAGGAGTAACGCGAACTGTCACCCTAGCATCCTTGACAGTATTAGCCACAACCGCAGTTAGCAACCAACCCAGCTATGCAGGAAGCGCAACCTTTTATTGTGGTCAAAGTAAAGGTGTACCCGTCACCTTTGCCAGGACTCAAGATGGTAGAAAAAGAGCTATAATTCACTGGACTTCTAACGCTTATTTTCCACCACCTTGGACTGCTCAACGTCGTTGTGAAGAGGTATCACGGAGATTTCAAAGGAGTTATGACAACGGTACGCTCAAAAATATTAATCCTGGAGTCCTGAAAAATCAACCTGTTATTTGTGCGGGTACTCGCCTGAATGCTCCTTGTACAGATAATAATTTATTATTTACCCTCAAACGTGGATCTGATCCCAGTGTTACTCTCAGCAGACTCTTAGACCAACGGGGTTTAGCCGCAGGAAGAATATTGAGCGAAACTGGATTTAATGTTGATTTCCAGCTTTTCCTTGAAAATGCTACAGTTGAACCAGATTAAATGAACATGAACTGGCACATATTAAAATTTGTCGCCTGTATTAGCGGTGTGTCAATGTTGCTGTCAGCTTCGGCAGGAAATATCACTATTTCTGCTGAAAAAACTAGCATTACACAACCGCCTACTCAATTATCAATAGAACAGTTGCAAGAAAAAGCAGCTGATATTACTGTAAAGATATTATCAACAGAATTTTTGGGTTCAGGAATATTACTAAATAGACAAAATTCAGTTTATACAGTATTAACTAATGCCCATGTTTTGAGAGCAGATGACCCCCCTTATCGTATTCAAACACCAGATGGTAAAATCTATCAAGCGAGTGTACCAAACAATGTGAATTTTCAAGATTATGATTTGGCAATCTTGCAATTTACAAGTATTAAAAAAGATTATTCTGTAGCTGCTTTGGGTAATGCTCCCAAGGTGGATGATGAAGTATTTGTGGCTGGTTTTCCTGTGCAGGAAGAAACGGAGCAAATTAAATTTGTTTTTAATAGTGGTAAGGTTTCTTTAGTGTTAGAAAAAGCTTTAGAACAAGGTTATCAAGTGGGATATACCAACCGTTTAGAAAAGGGAATGAGTGGAGGAGCTTTATTGAATAAAAGTGGTGAAGTTGTCGGTGTGAATGGTATGCACGCTTATCCTTTATGGGATGTTCCCTCTTTATTTATGGATGGTGAGCAAGCAGAAGAAAATTTACATCAGCAAATTATCCGTTTGAGTTGGGCTGTACCAATGGATCAGGTAATACAAAATATGGGAAAATTACAGATATCTAATTCGCATTTTCATAGATAATTAAAATATCAGCAATTGAATTAATTGATGGGTAAATAATTATGAGTGTGCAACTGTCTATTCCCGATTCTGTAATTGCAGCAATTCGACTACCGGAAAAACGTATAGAACAGGAATTATTGGTTGAATTAGCATTAGCTCTCTATAGCCAAGAACTATTATCTTTTGGTAAGGCTAGAGAGTTAGCTGCTATGGGAAAATATGAATTTGGTAAATTATTAGGAGAACGTGGGATTAATAGACACTATGAATTGGCTGAATTGGAGGATGATTTAAACTATGCCAGTGGTCAGTAATACTTCGCCATTATTGAATCTGGCAATTATAGATCAGCTAGAATTATTACGCCAACAATTTGGGGAGATACTGATCCCAAAGGCTGTATTAGAGGAATTGCGAGTAGAAGAAATGCTACCAGGTTCTGATCACCTGCGAGAAGCCCTAATTGCAGGATGGCTTCAAGTGCGGGAGGTTAATAATCCATCTTTGGTACAGCTATTACAGCGAGATTTAGACAAAGGTGAAGCAGAAGCAATTGCACTTGCATTGTTGCTAGATGCAGATTGGATAATTTTAGATGAACGAGATGGGAGAAGAATTGCTAAAAGTTTCGGTTTACAAGTTACAGGAATATTAGGTGTAGTTATACGTGCATCACGTAATGGACAGATTTCTTCACTGCCATTGGTGATTAACCAGTTACGCGAAGAAGCTGGGTTTCATATTGCACCCGATTTATTATCTCAGATTTTAAAAAAGGAGACAAAATAAATGAATTATAAATACACAATTCCAGCAGCATTGATAGGGGTATCAATCGCCCTGGTACAAACTCAAACAGCTTTTGCACTATCATCAACCGAGGTGTCGAAAAGAGCAAAACAAATCACTGTTTTAATTGAGAGTATAACTCCTGGTTCAGGGGTAATTATCAAGCGTTCAGGCAAGACTTACACCGTTCTTACTGCTGCTCATGTTGTCTCTGGGAATAAAGCTGAAATAGTCACTCCAGATGGTAAACGCTATCCACTCAACTACAACACAGTTAAATCTTTTTTACCGGAAGTAGATTTAGCTATTTTCCAATTTACTAGCAGCAGTAATTACCCTGTTGCTAAAATCGGTGATTCTGATCAATCTCCAGAAGGGAGAATAGCTTATGTAGCAGGATTTCCAATAGCTAAAGCTAATTCGATTTCTCGCTCAATTTATAATTTCACTGATGGCAAAATTACGGCGAATGCTTCTAGACCACTTAAAGATGGCTATGCTTTGGTGTATAGCAATATTACCTTACCAGGGATGAGTGGTGGACCCGTGTTTAATGATAAAGGTGAATTAATAGGAGTTCATGGAAGGGGAGATGAAGCAAAAGCAAAGATAGAAACCTCAAATATTAATCCTACAGTTAGGTATATTAAATCAGGTTTTAATTTGGGCATTCCTATTAATACTTTTTTGCGACGGTCGGCTAAATCTGGGATAGATTTTGGTGTGAGTCCACCTCCTCAGAGAGTGTCCACAGCACCCAAAGCTGATGATTTCTTAATCCAGGCTTTGGATAAATATCAAAAAGGAGACTATCAAGGGGCAATAGTCGCCTATAATGAAGCTGTTCGACTCAATCCAAAATTACAGGCTGCTATTGTTGATCATTATCAACAATCTGAGCTTAACCGCAAATCTACAGAAGCATATAACAGGCAAGGTTTGATACGTTTGCAAACAGGAGACATCCAAGGCGCATTTGCCGATTTTAATCAAGCCCTCAAGATTAATCCCGATGATGCCATAGCCTATATAGGTCGCGGTACAGCCCGTTATGATCTGGGAGACAAAAAAGCAGCCATAGCGGATTTCAATCAAGCCATCAAGATTAACCCTAACAATGAGGAAGCTTACTCTATTGCCTACACTTTGCGAGGGATTGCCCGTTATGAATTAGGAGAAAAACAAGCAGCCATAGAAGATTTCAAGCAAGCCTTCAAAATTAATCCTGACCTTGATCCCAAGTTACAGGCGAAAATATCTCAATATTATAAGCAACCTTTACAAAATCTCAACCCAACTAAAACCTACACTGGAGATGGTTTTAGATACTTGGAATTGGAAGATCATCAAGAGGCATTGACTGCTTTCAATCAAGCCCTCCAGGTAAATCCAAATGATGCTTTAGCCTACATTGGAAGAGGTACAGCACGTTATAAATTAGGAGACAAAAAAACTGCAATAACCGATTTCAACCAAGCTCTCAAGATTAATCCCAACCTAGTCCTTGCTTATGCTAGAAGGGGTGCTGTACGTATTGGCTTGGGAGACAAACAAGGGGCAATGGCTGATTTCAACCAAGCTCTCAAACTTAATCCTAACTCTGCCGAACTCTACAGCGCAAGGGGATCTGTTCGTTATTTATTGGGAGATAAAAAGGGGAGTATAGATGACATGAAGAAGGCAGTAAACCTATTTCAGCAACAAGGTAATCAGATAGAGTATCAAAAAACTTTACAATTGCTGAATCAGTTTCAGAGTCAATGAGATTAACTAATACTCTGAATGCTAAAGTCTTATTAATCCTGATTCAGATAATTAATCAATTTTCAATGATTTAATCATACTTTCTGCTGTTTTGAGAAAATGCTCATAATCATCTATTTTGGCTGTATAGGTAACTTTATAAACCCGATCACCTTTTAAAGTTACAATCTGCATATTCTTGAAAGAAAAATTATATCCCTCGGCTTGACCAGAATAGACTAACTTTGTAGCTAGTCTATTAGATAAAGTAGTTTGACTTTCCTCAAGAATATTTGCGTTTACCAAAGAATTTTTAATTTCCTTTTTATTAGAATTAGTAAATTCCTCCAATGTACCATAAAACTTCTCTTCTACGCTGATTGTCAACCTTTCTTGAAACTGATCTCCATTCTTTTGTTTAGGTGATAGAAAAGTAACAAATTCTCCTGTAACCGGGTTTTCTATATCTGGGGGAGACCATGATTCTGGATATTTAATTATTTTGATACCATATTTTTTGTTTTCATAAGGTAAGAAATTTTCTCTTTGTGTAATCATTTTAGGAATGAAAATGATTGTACTTGTAGCAATGATTGTAAAGATAATAAGGGGAATTACTACAAGTAATACTTGGATTAAACTATTGCTATTTTTATTAAGAGCCACAACGACAGTTCGAACAATACCTTTATCATTCGACTCAAGAGTTTGATTTTGGTTAACTGTATCATTAGAGAATGATAAACATCTAAGTGCTTCTAATGCTTCCTTTGCTGCATGGTAACGCTTAATTGGGTCAGAATTGACCATTTTATCTAAAATTTCTGCTAGTTTTGGACTAACATTGACATGATCACGCCAAACAATTTTTAATGTATTGTTATCTTTTAATATATTGTTATTTTCTATATTGTTATCTTCTGATTCTTCAGGACGCAAGCCTGTGAGTGCTTGCAGAGCAATTATTCCCACTGAATATATATCACTGCTAAATGTTGTTCTACCTATTTTTCGCTCAGGTGGCATATACTCAGTAGTACCAATAATTAAAGTAGAAGTAATTTGACCCTGATTATTTACCAACTGCGTGCTGATTTGCTTAACTGCACCAAAATCAATCAGGACAATTTTATTATCTGACTGACGACGGCGAATATTACGTGGCGTAATATCTCTGTGTATAACTTCATTTTTATGCACAAATTCTAATACTTCTAGAATTTCTAGTAGGAGTTTAATAACATCAGATTCACTCATTTTTGGACATGATGTTAATTCATCACTCAAATCATGGCCTTCTATATATTCTTGAACTATAAAAAACTCTTGATTTTCTGCAAAATGAGCTAAAAGAGTGGGTATTTGATCATGTTTTCCTAGTTTTTCTAGAATTTCTGCTTCTTGGTCAAAAAATTCTTTAAGTTTTTTTAAAGAAGTATCTGGTTCTGTACTGGGTGGTGTAAACTTCTTGACAACACAAAGAGGGTTTCCCGGTCGTTTGGTATCTTTCGCTAAAAAGGTAGTTCCAAATCCACCTTTTCCCAATTGGTTGTGATTTTCGTCGTACTCGTAACGTCCACCTATCTTCATGCTGTTCATACCAAGATTCACTCTGTACCCTGGAAGTTATTTTCCCCCCGCTTAAGGTTCATTATGGCACAAATTTTACCTTTAGGTGCTGTGGATAATGATCTGAGTCGGTTAGTTGGTGGTGAAAATTGAGCAGATTAATAACAATCTAAACTCAAACTAAATCCTGGTAATATGTCTTCCCCTAATAATTCTGTTGTCTTAACCCAATAATTCATCTACTGCAATATTAAACCCTGGTAATACAATTTGAGTCCTCACTATTTCACCAGCAATAAACACAAGACGTTGATTTTTAGTAATTACAATAATCCAACGATTTTCAGGAAAAATTAACCAAACTTCCTCACTTCCTGATTGCAAATATTCTTGAGATTTAGCAATCATATCTTCTGCTAAATCTGTAGGAGAAATTATTTCTGCTACGAGGGGAAAACTTTGAGGTAAAACAGCAGGTTCACCAAACTGCTGCATCAACTCTGGAGTAAGATAAGCAACATCAGAACGACGACCTTGTTGATGAGTGCGACAGGGTGCTTCTGTATAAACTTCTCCACCTTGTTCACTAGAATCTTTGTAATTTCTCCAGTAAGTAGCTAGTTTTGCTTGTACCCGACTGTGTTTCAATGTCACTTCTTCTTTCTCCAATAATTCCCCATTTACCCATTCTGTACCTTCTGGGGAACTTTGCATCCAATCTTCTAAGGAATACTTTTTTAATACATCTTCTTTAATTGGTATCATTACCATAATTATCTATTCTCCTTTTCAACACAGATATTATTGATATTATGACTCAAATATCATTTTTATACATTTTTATACATTTTCTCAATCCAATCCTGTTCATCCTCAAATCCTGGACATTATCTCGACTTACTTCGACATAGTTCGACTACGCACTTCGACTTACTTCGACTGCGCTCAGTACAAGTCGCTCAGTACAAGCTCACTAACCGCTCAGTACAAGTCGCGGTAGTTGAGCGTAGTCGAAACTCGATAACCACCTGATTCTGACAATAAACAATAAATATTAATAGGAAACCCTCATCGGACGGTTAACCGCATTAACTAAATATGATAAAAATTCTACTTTGGTAGGAAATATTGCTACTATAGAGCAAAATAGAGGTATGATTTATGCCTAACGTCGAAAAAATCAGTGTTGCTTTAACCCCAGAAATGGCCGCTTTGGTTCGTGATGCAGTAAAATCTGGTGAATATGCCAGCAGCAGTGAAATTATCCGCGAAGCACTGCGAGACTGGAAATATAAGCGTTTACTTCAGTCCCAAAATCTTGATGAAATACATCGTTTGTGGCAAGAAGGTATTAATAGCGGTGCTGGAAAATTCGCAGATATAGAAGCTATAAAGCTAGAAGCAAGAAAGCGTTTGAGTGATATTTCTGAAAAGGATGTGTGATTAAATGACATATCTGCTTCGTACTGCTCAAGCGGAAGAAGACTTAATTGAAATATGGCTATATATTGCTGCTGATAATCAAGTAGTGGCTGATAAAATTCTTGACCAAATAGAGGAAAAAAGTCAACTTTTGGCAAAAAATCCTGGTATTGGTCAAGCAAGACCTGATATTGCTCCAGAAATGCGTTATTTTCCTGTTGGAAGCTACTTAATTCTTTACCGTGAAATCGAAGATGGTATAGAAGTTGTGCGTGTTGTACATGGTGCAAGAAATTTACCTGATGTATTTAGTTAGGAATAATCAACGATTGTCTATAAATGTTGGATTTCGTTCCTCAACCCAACCTACAGAATTTTATTTTTTGGGCTTCATGGAAAAGTATTGAATCCTGTTCATCCTTAAATCCTGGACATCCTGATTCTGACAAACAGGACGGGAAAAACCCGCCCCTTTAGTTAATAGAAATTAACCGCAATTAACCGAAATGTTTGATAATTGCCTCAGCAAATTCAGAACATTTCAAAGGTTCTACAGGTGGTTCAATTAACCGCGCTAAGTCATAAGTAACTTCACCATTAGCTATGGCTGCACCTAGACCTTTTTTAATCAAATCTGCGGCTTCTTGCCAACCCATATATTCTAGCATCATGACACCGGAAAGAATCACAGATCCGGGGTTAATTTTATCTAAACCGGCGTGTTTTGGTGCTGTTCCATGGGTAGCTTCAAAAACGGCGCAGGAATCGCCAATGTTTGCCCCTGGTCCCATACCTAAACCACCAACAATAGCAGCAGCAGCATCGGATAAATAATCACCGTTGAGGTTCATTGTAGCCAGAATTGAATATTCATCTGGTCGGGTTTGAATTTGTTGGAAAATGCTATCAGCGATGCGATCATTTACCATGATTTTTTCTTTCCATTTTCCATCACCATGACTTGTCCAAATTGAGTTCAGAACTGTTTCCACTTCTTGAACAATTTGTGCTTTTTTCTCTGGTGTTAAAGCATCAAAACCAGGATCGATCATTCTGGCGTTTTCTTCTAAGGAAATGTTAGGGTTTTTCTCCTTATTTCCTAAGATCCAAGACTCTCTTTCTGTGACTGTTTCGTTACGAAATTCGCTGGTTGCTAATTCATAACCCCAATCTCTAAAAGCGCCTTCGGTGTATTTCATGATGTTGCCTTTATGCACCAATGTTACTTGTTGCTTGGCCTTGGGCAGTTGTAAAGCGTGCTTGATGGCACGTCTAACTAAACGTTGTGAACCGCTTTTACTAATGGGTTTAATTCCTATACCTGCATCCAGGGGAATTTGCTTTTTACCGTGTTCTGGGGTAGCGGGGATAAGTTCATTGTTGAGAATGGAAATGAGGCGATCGCCTATTTCACTACCTTGTTTCCATTCAATCCCCAAATAAATATCTTCCGTATTTTCCCGGTAAACAATCACATCCAATTTTTCCGGGTTTTTGTGTGGGGAAGGAGTTCCTGCATAGTAACGACAAGGACGCACACAGGCGTACAGGTCAAAAATTTGACGTAATGCCACATTTAAAGAGCGAATCCCACCACCTACCGGAGTAGTCAAAGGTCCTTTAATTGCAACGCCATATTCTTTAATAGCGGTGAGAGTATCTTGGGGTAAATACTGGTAAGTGCCGTATAAATCACAAGCTTCATCACCAGCATAAACCTTAAACCAGCTAATTTTCCTTTTGCCGTTGTATGCTTTTGCTACCGCAGCATCAAGCACCTTTTCTGTAGCTGGCCAAATATCAATACCTGTGCCATCACCACGAATAAAGGGAATAATAGGATTGTCAGGAACAACGGGTTCACCATTTTTGAAGGTAATTTTTTCGCCAGTTGTCGGGGGGGTAATCTTGTCGTACATAGTTAACACATTCCAAATAGAATAATTTCAAGGAGTTACAGGAGGCAGGAGGCAGGAGGCAGGAGGCAGGAGGCAGAAGGTAGAATAAATTTTTCTCCCTATTCCCTATTCCCTGTTTTTTGACTTTTGATTTTTAATTTTCCTCCCTTACTTCCCCTGCTTCCCCTGCCCTTTCTTTGAGGCGCAGATCATCCCCTGCTTTACCTGGTAAATTATTGGTAGCTCAGACGTAGATTGCAGTTAAACCGGCGCTACTTTGTCCGGTCAAAAATAGTAAACTACTTTTCGCTATCTGTGCTTCATTTTGTAGAATGCCCAATAGCTGATTCGTTTGTTCACTGAAACGCTAACACGAGTAATGGCATGACAGACCCAATGATTGTATCAGGCACTGCTAATGACATCGACTCCCTGCGCCAAAAGTTAATCGCTGGGTCAGAAAAAGTCCAACAACAAATCATCCCACAATTAGCTAACTTGGGTAATGAGGGTTTAGATGTGTTGCAGGAATTTTTGTTGAAACGTCGTGACACTCCAGCAACTTGGATTGATGGTAAAGCTTACCAAGTCATCTACAATTCTGATGCACCTACGGCTAAGGAATTTCTAGAAACTCACTTTCCTGAAGGAATTGTACCTCTAAAATCAGATCGTGGGATCAGTTACAATTCTTTGCAAGAATTACTCATCAAGCAGGAGTTTCAAGCTGCTGACCTGCTGACAATTCAAAAAATGTGCGAAATGGCAGGACCCCAAGCAGTACAAAGAAAATGGTTGTATTTTACTGAAGTGGAAAATTTCCCCATCAAAGATTTACAAACAATTAATCATCTTTGGGTTGTCTACTCCGAAGGTAAGTTTGGTTTTTCTGTACAGCGAGAAATTTGGTTGGGGGTGGGTAGAAACTGGGAAACTTTATGGCCAAAAATCGGCTGGAAGGATGGCAATAAATGGACTCGCTACCCCAACGAGTTTACCTGGGATTTAAGCGCCCCTAGAGGTCATCTACCCCTTTCTAACCAACTGCGCGGGGTGCGGGTAATGGCTTCTCTTTTATCTCATCCTGCGTGGGGTTAGGTGACAGGTGACAGGTGACAGGTGACAGGTGACAGGGAAGAGGCAGGGGAGGCAGGGGGAGCATGGGAAGATTAATAACCCAATGCCCAATGCCCAATGCCCAATGCCCAATGCCCAATGCCTAATGCCCAATTATCAATTATCAATTGTCAATTATTAGAAATGGCTAAAGTTGTTTTAGATAAAATTAAACGTAAATTTAACAATGTCACCGCTATTGAGGATATCACCTTTGAAATTCCTGATGGTGAGTTTTGGGTTTTAGTTGGTCCTTCGGGGTGCGGTAAGTCTACGATTTTACGAACTATCGCAGGTTTGGAAACTGCTACTTCTGGAAATTTATATATAGGCGATCGCTTGGTTAATGATATCCCAGCCAGAGCGCGTGATGTAGCAATGGTATTTCAAAATTATGCCCTTTATCCCCATAAAACCGTCGCCCAAAATATCGCTTTTGGGTTGGAAATGCGAAAGGTGGATAAAAAAACTATTCAAGAACGAGTGTTAACGGTTGCGCGATCGCTTTCTTTGGAACATCTGTTAGATAGAAAACCTAAACAACTTTCTGGAGGACAACAACAAAGGGTAGCATTAGGAAGAGCGATCGCACGTCAACCTCAATTATTTTTACTCGATGAACCTTTATCTAATTTAGATGCTCAATTACGAGATGATACTAGAGCAGAATTAAAACAATTACATCAAGAATTGGGAATTACGACAATTTATGTCACCCATGACCAAGTTGAAGCCATGACTTTAGCTGATAAAATTGTAGTGTTAAATCGGGGACGAATTCAACAAATTGGCGATCCTCAAACTATTTATGCTTTACCTGCTAATGAAATGGTAGCAGCTTTTTTGGGTAATCCGCCCATGAATATTTTACCCGCTATCTATAAGGGTGATAATTTTGATATTAGTGGTCAATTATTAGCTGTTCCTGAAAATATCAAAGCTGCTTTGAATTTTCACCCTGAACAAATTTGTAATTTGGGTATTCGTCCTGAACATATTAGTATTAGTAAAGCAGAAATTCAACCAGAAAATTCAACCCTTGCAGTAGAAGTTAAGGTTGTTGAACCTTTGGGAAGAGAAACTTTAATTCGTGTGAGTTTACCTAATTCTTCTAGTTTTATCAATGTTCAAGTGGGTGGGGGTGTGCGTTTACATCCCGGTGAAAAGTTGCATTTGCATTTCGATTTAAATCATTTATTTGTTTTTGATCCGGGTAGTGGAGAAAGAATTTTTCCTGTTTAATCTAATTTAATGTATATTGGGTTAAGGGACAGCGTAACCTAACAAGAAGTTAGATCATTTTATTTATTCATCTTTTCTCGGTGTAGTTTCCAGATTTTTGGGTTAATTAACCGCAAAGTACGCAAAGTACGCAAAGGAAGAAAATGAGTAATGTTGGGTTTCTTTTTGTCAACCCAACCTACTACTTATTTTAATCCTGTCGCTTTGAGAATTTCTTGATCACCTTTTCTTACGATTAAAGTTGAATCCGCATTTCCATCTTCTGTAATCGGTTGTTCTAAAATGTAAACATAATCTCCATTTCTCCACCCTGTAACACATTTTCCATCACGACAGGAAACTTTACCACCTGTTAATTCAAGACAGTTACCTTTTGTATCACATCCTTGGTATGTCAAGTTTCCTGTATTATTAACTCCTGTCCAAGAGTCAGCATTACCAATAGTAATTTTCCACTCTCCATTACTAATGGTTTGGGTTTTATTTGCTTGAGGTTTGGTTTCGGTTTTTGCTGTTGTTTTATCTTCTAAAACCTCGATTTTAGTAATTATAGATTCTTGACGAGTTTTTCCGCAAGGTTCTGCACTTTCACAATCATTCACTGATTCTACTGTGAAAATGGCACGGACTTTTTTATTTAAAAATTTTCCTTCTTCTGCACAAATATCAAAACTCGCACCAACTTGGTTTTCTTTACCTTGTTCATCTACTAAGGTGACATAACACATTAAATCACCATTAACTAATTCTTTAACTGTACCAACTTGCGGTGATTTATTTTTGATGGTGGTTTTACGACTAATTTGCGGTGCAGATTTTATTTTCTCTGGTTTATCTGTTTCTGTTGTTTTTTCTTTTTTGATATCTGTTTTATTTTCCTGTTCTGTTTCAGATGTGGGTGAATTTTTTGTTTGAGATTGTACAGTATTATTAGTTGATGTTGCTGTGGTTGTATTGGTTGGTGGATTATTACAACTAACCAAAGAAATGCAAGATAGAATTAAAGTGATTGTGGGAATTAATTTTTTCATGGGTGGTAATTTATGACGTTTTGTCAAAACTCAATTAATTTTTTACAAAATCTTACGATTAGCTAAAATTTTCTGAGATGAGAGTACCAGTATATTATACTATATAATGAATATGTATAATGTTAATCAATCCTAAAAAAATTAACCAACGAAATCAAATGCTCTAAGCCTTGATATGATTGAACCGCAAAGGGGGCAAAGAACACAAAGGTAAGAGAGTTAAACGAGAGTTTTTGGTGTTGCTACAATTATTTTTTCAAAATTGGGATGCTCCCGAATGGAAAAATTCTGGTTTGATCAAACCTTCAATTATCAAACCAGTTTTAACTACCATTGCAAAAGGATTGGTAATTAAAAAATTAGGACAGCTTCAGGAAATAGACCGTCAAGAACTACAAAATCTTTTACGGGTCATTCTGGGTAAATAATATTGTAGGGCTTACGCAAGATTGGACTAAAAACCTGATTCTTGCGTAGGGGTAATTCATGAATTACCCCTACTTTTGTTCTGTTTTGCGTAAGTCCTGTATTGATTGAATTGCTCACGAATTATGATGACACTTTACCAAATCCCCAGGAGCAAAAGCACCATTTTCTGTAATGATGGCTGTAATTAAATCTGCGGGAGTAACATCAAAAGCAGGATTATAAAATTCTACTCCTGAAGGTGTCAAAACAGTATCACCAACTTGATAAACTTCTGAAGGATGACGTTCTTCAATAGGAATTTGACTACCATTAGCTAAGGTAAAATCAATAGTAGAAATCGGTGCAGCGACAAAGAACGGAATATTATGAGCTTTAGCTACAATTGCTAAACTATAAGTACCGATTTTATTAGCAGTATCTCCATTGGCAGCAATTCTATCAGCACCGACAACCACCGCATCAATTAAACCTTGTTGCATACAATGGGCGGCCATATTATCAGTAATTACAGTAACGGGAATTCCTTCTTGTACGCATTCCCAAGCAGTGAGTTTTGCACCTTGTAAACGGGGACGGGTTTCATCTGCAAATACTCGTGTGAGTCTTCCTTCTCTCCAAGCAGAACGCACTACCCCTAAAGCAGTACCATAACCAGCGGTTGCTAAAGCACCGGCATTACAGTGAGTTAATATGATTAACTTTTCTGGGGTTTTGGGTAAAACTGTTAAACCGTGATCACCGATTTTTTCACAGGTTTGGATATCTTCAGCGTTGATAGTTTGGGCAGTTTCTAGGAGAATTTGTTTAATTTCTGCTATTGTTCCCAGAGTTTCATAAGCTGTTTGCATCATTCTCCCAATTGCCCAAAATAAGTTTACCGCAGTGGGACGGGTAGAACGCAATAACTGGGCGACTTGTTCTAAACGGTTTAAAAATTCCGTGCGATCGCTGGTTTCAATTTCCCTTGCACCCAAATACATCCCGTAAGCAGCTGCAACACCAATAGCCGGCGCACCTCTAACTATCATAGTTATAATGGCCTCGGCCATGTCTTCGCTACGATTAATTTCTACCACTGCATACTCATTTGGTAAACGGGTTTGATCTATGAGTAAAACTGAGTTATTCTGCCAAACAACGGGATAAAGCATAAATCGGTAATGGGTAATGGGTAATTGGTGATTGGTAATAGCAAAACTGTCACCTGTCACCTGTCACCTGTCACCTAAGATTGTGGAAAATAAAGAATTATCATAGCAACATTGGGTTAATTATGGGCGATATCGCAAATCTTTCTGAATCATCTGCGTTTTTTGCTTAACAATTTTTAACATGATTTTGACCCAAAAATCCCAAAAAAGTTTCAACACTCGTTTTTACCCTCAAATTATTGAGAATGGTTGCGAATGACTCAACGTAATTTCAAGGGTCTTGACTTCTGAGAGGGTTATGTTATGATAGATTTTAGAATAGTCCAAGGGGAAATTATATCATAAATCGAAATTTACAGGATTATTCCCTATTCCCTACCTCTACGAAAAGACTTTCTCAGCAACTCCTATCTATATTATAGGTTTAAGTTGATTACTGATTACTGATAGCTGAATGCTTACTCAAAATTGATCTTATTCTCCCATTTTATCAAATAAATCTGCTAACACAACATTAGAAAATAAAAACCCATCAGGATCAGTTAACCGCAATTTTTCCCCCATAATTTGTACCCAACCTTGATCAAAATAAGGGTGCAAACATTGTTTAATTTTTTCTACTTTTTCTGTACCAAACTTTTGGGTTAAAGTCTTTAAATTCAAACCCGATGCTAAACGCAAACCCAGCATTAAAGTTTCTAACAATTCTTCCTCTATAGGTGTGATGTCACAATCAATTATTGCACCATTTTCTAACCATTGATAATATTCTTTAGTTTTACGAGGACGGGTAAAGCGTTTACCTTGTACATAACTAGCTGCACCCATTCCGAAACCGTAATAAGACAGATTTTGCCAATAAACTAAATTATGTTGACATTGATGTCCGCTTTTGGCATAGTTAGAAATTTCATAATGTTCATAACCTGCATCTGTTAATATTTTTTGCCCTAATTGATACATTTTGACAGTGGTTTCATCTGTCGGTAGCGGTTGATCTCCTGGTTGGTAATAACGTCCGAAAGCTGTACCCGGTTCTATGGTTAAATCATAAATAGAAATATGGGTAGGGGCAATTTCTACCGCTTTAGTTAGGGAATTTTCCCATTGATCTAAAGACTGATGTGGTAAACCAGAAATTAAGTCTATGCTAAATTCGGGTATTTCGACTTGGTGAATTAAATCAATAGCTGCAAAAATATCTTCAACTGAGTGCGATCGCCCTGCAATTTTTAACAATTCTGCTGGAAACGTTTGCACACCTAAACTTACCCGGTTCACACCTGCATTTTTATATCCTGTGATATGTGCTAAATCAAAAGTACCGGGGTCCATTTCCATTGAAATTTCTACCCCAGATGCAATGCCAAAACGCTTTTCTAATGTTGTTACAATCTGTTGTAATTGTTCTGTAGATAGCAGCGAAGGTGTACCACCACCAAAGAAAATGGTTTTTAAAGGTTGATTAAAAGTGGGTGCAGAGTTTATTTCTTGACAAACTGCCTCAACATATTGACTAATTGTATGTGATGTTTCACCCCGTGAGCGATCGCCCACCACAAACACCGGAAAATCACAATAAAAACACCGCCGCCGACAAAAAGGAATATGTACATAAGCAGCAGTAGGAACAGAAAAACTCATAATATTTTAGATTTGAGATTTTAAATTTATTTGATATCTACATTAGGTGATAAATTGCCCATTACCAATCACCAATTACCAATTACCCATTACCCATTCTCAGTTTCTTTACAACAATTCATCTTTTGATAACAAAAATAATAATAATTATGCAAGGAAAAGTCTTTGGGTATAATGTTTGCATAATTGTATTAACTGGTAAACCTATAGTGTAAGTTCATATTTCCCAAGCAATCACCGTTGAAATAAAAAATACCTTACTCTAATGGGTAAACACAGTCGCAGGAAAAATTATCATGCTTGATTTCACTATCATTCTCTCATTTATTATCGCCTCTGCGGGAATCGGTTATTTCAGTACCGACCTCCTCCCCCCTGGAACTCTTGACGGAGTAACCAACCTAGACGCTTTACGCTTAGTTGTTGCTGTCTTTGCTGCTATCATCGGTGGTGCAGTGGGTTTAAGTTTCCAGACTACTTACCGTCGTTTAGAAGCACAAGTTAAGGAAATGCCTCTAGAAGTCATTTTAACTCGTGCTATTGGTTTAGTAATTGGGTTGTTACTGGCTAATTTAATGTTAGCCCCGCTATTTTTATTACCCATTCCCACAGATTTCAGCTTTATTAAACCTCTAGTAGCTGTTGTTGGCAGTATCATACTTTCCGTAACGGGTATGAATTTAGCAGATACCCACGGACGGGGTTTATTACGCTTAATTAATCCTAACACTGTGGAAACTTTAGTAGTGGAAGGAACTCTCAAACCTGCAAATACTAAAGTTTTAGATACTAGCTGCATTATTGATGGCCGCATTGAAGCATTGTTAGAAACGGGATTTTTAGAAGGAGTAATAATTGTCCCCCGGTTTATTTTACAGGAACTGCAACAAGTCGCTGATGCCAGTAAAGATGTAAAACGGGTGCGAGGTAGAAGAGGTTTAGACATTCTCAACCGCATCCGGGAAACTTACCCAGAAAGGATTGTAATTAATTCTGTAGATTATGAAGAGATTCATACAGTTGATGCAAAACTGGTAAAATTTGCCCAAGAAATTAACGGAACACTGTTAACTAATGACTACAATTTATCAAAAGTTGCTAGTGTGCAGAAAGTCCCAGTTTTGAATGTTAATGACTTGGTAAATGCGGTGCGTCCTTCTTATTTACCTGGTGATAATATTGATTTGAAAATTCTCAAAGAAGGTAAAGAACCAACTCAAGGTATTGGTTATCTTGATGATGGAACAATGGTAGTTGTTGAGGAAGGAAGCGGTTTTGTGGGTGCTGAACTACGGGTAGTTGTCACCAGTGCTTTACAAACCTCAGCAGGGAGAATGATTTTTGCGAAACCTCAAGCTTCCGCTTTAGCGTGAGGGAAATGCTAAAAAAAATAGCTGTTTTCTAATCCCTGATTTCTTGAGTCAGGGATTTTGTATTTTAATCCTGACTCCTGACTCCTACTGTATCAACACCTCACCCAATTTTTCAACTTGATTTTTCAACTTGATTTTTCAACTTGATTTTTCAACTTGACTTTTCAAATTGATTTTTCAACTTGACTTTTCATCAATTTTTGCACACTTACCAAAGCTCGATTTAACTCATAATTTCTAATTTCTGGATTTTGTAAAAAAGCTTGTTGTTCTTCTTCTATCATTTTTACATCTTGTACCACCAAACCGTCAAGTAATTTCTGTGCTGCACCAAATAAGCTATCTTTAATAAACCGCCTAAACCATACAGGTAATTTGTGTAATCTCCAAAACGCATTGAGTGAGGTAAAATGAATTAAATAGGCTTTAGTTTCTGTCTCGTTTACTGGACATAATAAACAGTAAATTTTAAAATCATTACCCAAGGTAGAAACCCAATGAGGATAAACATAACTCACATCTAGTGGTTCAGGATGCAACCGACGCAAAGCAGGGAAAAATAATTGGGAGATTGACCAAATTTTATCTATTTTATAATAACTTTGGGCTGTATAATGGGCATGAACTTTATTTTCATCTTCATCAATATTTTGCAGTGATGCTTCCGCCCAAGCTTGTAAATCTTGATGCAAATGTCCGTGATACATATCCATCAAATTTTCAATTAAATAAGAATAATGGGCTTGAGTTTGAATCACGGAAACTGTGGCAATATAATTTAAATTATCCCATTCTGGTAAACCCATTGGTTCTATATTTGGTTCTATATTTGGTTCTATATTTGGTTCTTTATTTCCCGGAAATAACCAAATAAAACCATCTTGTTCTTTCACAGGATAACGGCGAATTTGACAAGTTGGCAATTTTTGATTATCTGCTAAATAGGGAACTGCTGCACATTCACCTTCACTATTGAACCGCCAACCATGATAAGCACATTCTAATTCGTTTTTTATTACTTGCCCATGACTCAGTTTAACTTGACGATGAGGACAACGATCTTCTAAAGCGTGAACTTTTCCTGTACTATCTCGATAAAGTGCGATCGCCTGTTTCCAAATCGTTACAGCTAATGGTTGATTTGTAACCTCCTTACTCCGTGCAACTACATACCATTGATTGGGGTTTATTGCTAATTTGCGGACACTTGTTTGTAAATTTGGAGAAATAGAAGCATGATTGCCAGGTATTATTTGTTGCATAAAATATTAATAATTAGGTATATTCCAAGATATAATATAGAAATTATATTTGATTTTTGCCTTTATTTCTTCTTTCCTGTTCCCTGTTCCCTCTTCCCTAAACTTCTGACACAAGCCAATTTTGCCTACAAACGATAAAGTAGTTGTAGATTAAAGCAGTAACTATATTGAGGAAAAAATCTGTATGACAAGCTACCAAGAAACCCTCACTCCTGATGAATTAGTTGATGAACTTATTGCTGAAACATCGGCTCCTAGTCATGTAGAATTAATTGAAAACGTCATTAGCACCCTACAACAAGATAATAGCGCAATGGTGAGTCACACACCAGATGGTGCTTATCTGTGGAAGTTTAAATATGGAACAGTGGAAGTATTTGTACAACTCACAGGTACTACTGATGAAGATACTATCACGGTTTGGTCTGCGGTGCTGAAATTACCTGCTAAAGATGAACCAAAATTAATGCGTTATCTGTTAGAGTTGAACTGTACCGTTACCTTGGAAGCTCGTTTTGGCATTATTGAAAATCAGGTGGTTGTCATTTGCACACGCACTGTAGCAGAATTGTCACCAGGGGAAATTTCCCGTATTATTACTATTGTTGCTACCATCGCGGATAACTATGATGAGCCTTTGATAGATGAGTTTGGTGCAGCATAGGCAATTTTGGATTTTAGATTTTAGATTTTAGATTTTGGATTTTGGATTTTAGATTTTAGATAGATTTTGTGGTAAAACAGGTTTGGCGACTAATTCCTTATTTTGCAGCTGCTGGTAAAATACAAATGGCAGTTGATAGATGGTTGCTAGAACAGCATGAGTCAGGAAAACATCCTTCTACTCTGCGGTTTTATACTTGGTCGCCTCCTGCGATTTCTTTGGGTTATCATCAAAAAAAATACCCGGAATTTTGGGAAAATCTCACCACCAATTTAACTGGGGATGGTGATAAACTGGATTTAGTACGTCGTCCTAGTGGTGGTAGAGCAGTTTTACACCAAGGAGATTTAACCTACGCAGTCATAACTTCAGAAATACCGGGTAGTCGTTTACAAGCTTATACAAAGATTTGTGAATTTCTGATTGCTGGATGGCGATCGCTCGGTGTAGAGTTAAGCTATGGTCAAGCTGTCCGTGGTTATATTCACAACCCTAACTGTTTTGCAACTGCCACAGGTGCAGATTTAATTTTAGCAGATGGTAGTAAATTAATTGGTAGCGCCCAACTGCGACGGGGAAAGACAATTTTACAACATGGTTCTATAATTTTACACCCAGATGCAGATTTATTTAAACAAGTCTTTGGGAAAGATACTTTTACTCCTGTGAAACTACCTGAAAATATCCATCGGGAAAAAATAATAGATGCGTTAATTACTGCTGCTTGTGATAGTTTTAATATGCAGGTTGAAATACAACCACTTTCTGAAATTGAGTGGAAAAACATTTTAGATAAATTGGCATAGATATTAATATTGGTTTTTATATTTCATACTATGCAAAAAACGTCCGGGAGTGTTGCCGTGTTTCCACCCCAGACGCTTTTTGAACTTTGCTCCTCACACACAACTAGAATATATCACTGGTTCAATAGAATAGCAAGAGTTTTCTTGGAAATTTTATATTAGTAAATTAAATATATCGTTTGCAGGGAAAATACAGCCAAATAAAAAACGCCTGGGAGTGTTGCCGTGTTTCCACCCCAAGCGTTTTTTAGTTCAACTTACTCCTCACACACAAAAATCATGTTAACTGTACCGATCAAAAAACGGATCTATTGAGTGCCACTTTTACAACTGCACTAATGTTAGGGACTGGGGACTGGTGACTGGTGACTGGTGACTGGTGACTGGTGACTGGTGACTGGTGACTGGTGACTGGTGACTGGTGACTGGTGACTGGTGACTGGTGACTGGGAATGTTTATTATTTTCCATCACAAAATACGTACCGATTTTACAGGATTAATTATTTCCCAATCACCAATCACTTAAATTAGTGTAAGAAATGCCTTACACCAGTTACAAGCATCAATAAACCCAGTTCATCAGCAGCTTTGATAGAGTCTTTATCTCGCAGACTTCCCCCTGGTTGCACAATAGCAGTAATTCCGGCTGCGGCTGCGGTTCTCACGGTATCATCAAAGGGGAAGAAACCATCACTAGCTAAAAATGCACCTTGGGTTTTTTCTCCCGCTTGTTCCAGTGCTATTTTTGCCGAACCTACCCGGTTCATTTGTCCCGCACCTACTCCTAAAGTCGTTCTATCTTTGCTGATGACAATAGCATTAGATTTAACGTGTTTACAAACTTTCCAAGCAAATAATAATTCTGCTAACTCAGCCGGTGTGGGTTGACGTTTGGTGACAACTTGCCATTTAGCGGTATCGGCAACGATATCATCCGCAGTTTGCACCAAGAAACCACCAGCGATCGCTCTCACAGTTTCTTTCGGTCCAGTGAGCAAATCTGGTAAAATCAGCACTCTGACATTACCTTTCTTAGTTAAAATTTCCTTGGCTTCTTCATCACAACTCGGTGCAACCACGCATTCTAAAAATGTCTTAGTTAATTCTGTCGCTGTGGCTGCATCAATAGCCCGGTTTAAAGCCACAATACCACCAAAAGCTGATGTAGAATCAGCATTGAAAGCTTTTTGATAAGCATCAAAAATGGTTTCTGCTTCCGCAGTTCCACAGGGGTTAGTATGTTTAATAATTGTCGCTGCCGGACTTGCGGTAAACTCAGCAATAATGCGGCGTGCAGCTTCCAAATCTACCAAATTATTATAACTGAGTTCCTTACCTTGCAATTTCGTTGCTGCTGCCCAACCAGTGGGTTTAGTTCCCGTTTGATACCATGCTGCGGGTTGATGGGGGTTTTCTCCATAACGCAGAGGTTGAATTTGTGTACCGGAAACCGTGTAAGTTTCTGGTAAACCTTCGCTTTGCGTATCCGCTAGGTAAGCTGCAATGGCGTTATCATAACTTGCGGTGTGCAAAAATCCTTTTAAAGCGCATTTTTGGCGAAATTCTAAAGAAGCAGAGCCATTTTGGCGTAATTCCTGCAAATACTCATCATATTGAGCCGGATCACATAATACTGTAAGATGGGCAAAGTTTTTTGATGAGGCGCGTAACATTGCCGGACCGCCAATATCAATTTGTTCTACTGCGTCTGCTAAGGTGACACCGGGTTTAGCAATGGTTTGCTCAAAAGGATAAAGGTTAACGACGACGAGATCAATAGGACGAATTTGGTTATCTTCTAAATCTTTGACATCTTGTTCTAAATCGCGCCGTGCTAAAATTCCGCCATGTATGCGGGGATGGAGAGTTTTTACCCGACCGCCTAAAATTTCTGGTGAGCCTGTATAATCTGAAACTTTTGTCACCGGGATTCCCGCATCTTTCAGGGTTTTGGCTGTTCCCCCACTGCTGATAATATCAAAGCCAAATTCCTCAACCAAGCTGCGGGCTAGGTCAATTATACCAGTTTTGTTAGATACACTCAGCAATGCCAGACGCGCCATAGTTCCCCTGTTTGTTTTGGACTACAATTTTGCAAATAGATGTTTATTTTACCTAATGGGGTGCTGTTGGGAAATGTAGAATTAGATATCTTTTGAGAATTACAGATAATTCAAGCACGGAAAACGAACCACGTTCACCGAAGGTGTTCCCGAAGGTGTTCCCGAAGGATAGGACGCAAAGGACACGAAGGGAAGAGGGTATAAGAGAGATTTTGCGTAATTACTATCTATATATTCCTGATATCAGCAAATATTCCGACTCCTGACTCCTGTACGGGCGAAGCATTCGGGCGAACAATTATTAATTTTTCTCCAAAGCTATTTTCCGAATGCTTCGCCCCTACAACTATTATTGTTGACTAAGTTCAATAATGTTATTATCGGGGTCTTTTGTGAAGAGGGCAGGACGACCGGAAGCACTTGCTTGAAATGGGTAGTTATGATTTTGTAATTCTGTTTTTGCTGCTTCTAAGTCAACAACAGAAAATGCAATGTGGGGGTTACGTCCCCATTTTTCGTTTTGGTTGTCTGTGGGGACGGTTGGGGATACTATTAAATGTATTTGATAGTTACCGAGTTGATACCATGCACCGGGATATTTAAGGGTGCGGTCAATTTTTGCGAGTCCTAATATTGTTCCATAAAAGTGTTCTGAGCGTTCTAGGTTGGTGACGAGGATGGCGGTGTGGAGACTTTGGGTAATTTGCATTTGATGGGATTGGTTTTTTGATGAGTTGTTGAGTAAGGGTTTTCAATTTTTTATTCTATCTCATTAATCCAATTTTGAATAGTATTGAGTAGGTTTTGTTGTTGGGGAAAACCTCTTAATGGTGGGTTTAATGGTTGTTCTGTGATGAAGGCGATATGTAATACATCTGTGAGTTTATTACAGAAGTTGATGATAGTTTCGTTTGGTTCGCAGTTGTTGATAATTAAAGCTAGGTTTTCGGTTTTTAGATGTTTTTTGATTTGGGGAATTTTGCTTTTTAGTTGAGGTGCGTTATTTACTGCGGGAATTTCTTCAGGTTCGGTAAATGCTGTGAAGTAAATTTGGTTGCAAATTTCTTGAGATATTTCTATGATGTCTGTTTCGTTTTGCAGGGTTTTGAGGTTGAGGGGAAGGGGATATGTTTTGGTTGTGGGTTGGAGTTGGGTGAGGAGGGAATGGGTATCTGTAAATTGGTTTTCTAGGTTTTGAATTGTGGGTGTGTTACCGTGCCAAGCGCGGTAAAATTCGGGGTAGGTCATATTTGATGAACAATTCAATAGAATTTCATAACAATACCAATAACGATCCTTGCAATTCTTATTAAATAAGAATTGAAAATAGTTTTTGTTTAAACCCCAAACTATTTCCTTTATCACATTAAATTGTGCTGTATGATCACAACTTATATCATATAAATAGTCTAAAACAGCCATGATAGTAGTATTATTCCTACTTTTTTCAAGGATCTGCATACAAATTTTAACTATTTTTAAGTCGTCATAATACCCAATCTGATGAAGAATATAAATTAATGATTCTAAAAAATCATCATTCTCATCATTCAAATTAGAATTAATTTCTCTGTAAATATTAACAACTTCAGTATTATTTTCAGAGAATATCTGAATCAATCTATTTATGATTGCTCCTCTGATAAATTGATCATTATTTGAACTCAATTTATTAACTATTGCTGGCACTTTTGCAGTATTTATCAATTTTACTTCTTCTTGATAATCAATTTCTAGCTGTTTTATAATTTCTTTACTCTTCTCATATTCGTCGTACATAACCATGAATGTATGAAAACCGAAATCATCATCTTCTTCTGTACTATAGTGCATCCAAATTCCCAACTTATTAATGAGAGATTTTCTAATTTCTTCTCTTTGTGATGATGATCTCATACGATCTAAATCATAACGCAATATCCAATCATAATAGTCAGAGTTCGATTTCCATACCTTATCAAATTCTCTAACAACTTCATCCTCATCTTCACAGACAACTTTATTTAAATAGCTATCAGTAAATTCTTGTAAACAGTCCTTAGCAATAGGAAATAAATTATATTCCCAAATATTTGTACAAACACCTTCAAAATTACAACCATCTTCAAACTTTGACATCTCTAACATAAATTCATCTTTGATTTTAGGTAATATATCTTGTCTTCCTATCCACAATAAAATTACCTCTTTCCATTTATCTTCAAAAATGCGATAAACACAATCTTGATTGTTACACTGAATAAAAGGATTAGGTTGAGCATTATTATGATTTAAAAAATAATGCCAATCATTAATAACTAAAGCTGCAAAATATTCCTGAAAATTGGGATGAAAGAAAGCATAAACAGGTTCATTACTTCTTGCATCTCTATCTACCAAATTCAACCAACCTACATGACAAGCTAAGTTAAATAAATCTTGACCCATTTTTTGAACTGCAAAACTTTCTTTTAGTCGAAATCTAGATCCCTCGTTAATTCCTGCTAAAGCTAATTTCCCTAATGCTTGATGTAATTCTTGTTTTAAAGTATAGTTGAAATTTTGAGGTACTAACTCAGGTTTCCAATCATAAAAATACTGAGTGTATAAACCAAAAAGTTCTGCTTTAGTTTCTGGTAAATCACTATGCTTATTTTGATAAAAAATCTGACATAAAAGAGATAATCTTAAAGGATTGGTAACTAATTCATAAATACGCTCTTTTCCTGGTTGTCGTAATTTCGCTTTTAGTTCCTCACCTTCATGAATTTTATTATCACATTTAAACCATTCTTCAATAAAATTATCAACGTCTTCAGGTTTAAACTCCTGTGTTTTATAGGTATCAAAACCAGGTAATTCATTGTTAGTAAGACTTGCATCCCAAACATTTAACCTACAAGTTAAAACTACTCGCGCTTTTCCTAACCAGTCTGTTAATGCTTGAGAAATTTTCCTTAATGCTTCTCCTGGTGAAGATTCTCCCATTTCATCAACACCATCTAACAGCAACCAAACACCACCTTTATAAAAGCGTGTTTTTAGCTGTTCCTCTATTTCTGAAGTAGAATTAAAATCAGGATTAAATAATTTTATTGCGTCAGGTAGCCATTTTTCGAGAATATATTCCTCTAATTTCATACCTTCCAAGCTACCGAGAGATATAAAAATGGGTAAATTTGAAGTTTTATCTTTTATATATGAAGCAATAGCATTTAATAAAGTAGTTTTACCTGCTCCCGGTTCTCCAACTATAGCAATATGCTTGTTTTTACCAGTAGGATTTTGATTTATTACCTGTTCTAGAAAATCTTTATGTTCATAAATTTTAGCAATGACTTCTTTTTCTAACTGATAAACGTCTCTTTTATCATTATTTTCATCTCGTTGTTGTTGGTGTTTGCGTTCTACTAAACCCAATGGAACATGAACATTTACCTCAAATCCCTTTTCTGAAGCTTTACGTCTGATGCGTTGCTGTTCTTGCTGCTGGGTTTCTAGTTTTTTGTGACAGACTTGTAACCAGTTAATATCATTCTGATTTTTTGAAGTATTTTCAGATTGGGGATACCATTCATCAGCATCAACAATATCTGTTGGTTTAAGTTCTAAAACTTTTGCTATAGCTTCAATAGTAGCTTTCTCTTTTCTTTCTCCTTGAAAAAGAGCATTCACTGTATCAATACTTTTCTCAGCTAGTTCTGCTAACTTGTCACGACTGTAGCCTTTATCCCTCATTTTCTGTTCAATCAATGCTAAACCTTCAGTTTTAATAACAAAACCACGTTTCCGCTTTGCATTCATAGTAAAAACTCACATTTATAACGACTATTAATACCATAATCAACTTCATGGCTGATTGGGAAGAGGAAATAAAAGAAGATAAAGGATTTAATATCTTCCCTTATCTTCCCTGTACACGGCTAATTTATCTCGATAAGCTCAAATCATCGAGCTAAAAACCTTATCGAGTCAGACTTAAATAAAATTATGTTGAAAAATAAACTTAACCTTCTCCCCCACTACTACGGTAAACTTACCAGAGAAAATGGAATCGGATATCTAGAAGATAGTCGCGGTATTAAACTTCCTAGCGTCACCTCAATTTTAAAAGCTGACAAACCACCAATAGAAAAAGCACAACTCAAAAACTGGCGACAAAAAGTAGGAAATGAGGAAGCTAATAGAATTATTCAAGCATCACGCCAAAGGGGTATACTCATTCATCAACAAATTAAAAATTACTTTTTAGATGAGCCGATTATTTGCCCTGAATTTATTAAACCTTATTGGCATAATCTCTTACCAATATTGGAAAATATTCATAACATCCGATTAATTGAAGCTAATCTGTTTCATTACTATCTAGGTTATGCTGGTAGAGTTGATTGTGTGGCGAATTATTGCAATATTCCCTGTGTGATTGAATTTAAAACCGCAGAAAGGATAAAACCTCTTTATGATGAACCTTTACAACTAGCTGCTTATTGCGGTGCTGTCAATCGTCAATATGGATTAAGAATCAAAAATACTCTGGTAATTGTCACAACTCCAGATGAAGCAATTGTACATTGGTTAGAACCTAAAGAAGTGATGCAAAAATGGCATCAATGGGAGAAAAAAGTTACTGAATTTTGGCCAAATGATGGCAATAGTTATCAAATTTCAGCCTAGTGTAAAAATACAGGAAAATATTTATGATGTAGATATGTAAAAGAGACGTTTCATGAAACGTCTCTACTAAGAAGCCCAACAAGTATGATCGGGAAAATTACCTGCTTTCCAATGCTGACGTAATTTAACCACTGCTCTGGTGAAAATATGCTGATAATTTTCAATATTAATGGCTTCAATTTCTTGAATTTTTCCATTATGTTTATCAAGATAAACTTTCCCTAAATGTTCGGGGTCAGTACCGAAATTATAAGTAACACCTTGATCATCTTCATTAACCTTAACTAACATTACATAAAAAGCCATAAAACTCTCCTATAATTTTCACCCAATATTGATTTTATTTATTCAGGAGTCCAAGTTCTCCCTGATTTCAGGGTAGCATTATGGGCAGTACGATAATCTGTTTTAAATATTCCTTCAAACCGAGATTCAAAATATTCATGTTCTAATAACTTTATATCCTCATTTTTATAATCTCCTGTTTGTAATCTCAACCAAGCATCAGCAATATCAGGATCGGGATCAAATGTTCTAATACTATCATCTAATTGATGTTGTTGAAAAAATATATGCTCTTTTATTCTTTTAATTTTACTTTCGGAAAAACCTGTATTTTTAGCAATATTTAAAACATCATCACTGTTTCTAATCTTTTCATAGGATCGCGGTGCATAAATCTCCCATCTATTAATATATTCATCCAGTTTACCACCAGTAAAACTAGAAATAAATCCTATTCTAACTCTCCATACAACCCAAATAAAAATGATTATGACAATAAATAAATCAATTAGTATCATTATTTTATCATAGGAATAAATTGGTAATTTTATCAGCTATGATCGCCATTTAGGTATAATACCAACAATTCCTATTTCTCTGCGTTCTTTGCGGTTCGTTAAAAAAAATTAGTAAAAAAATGTAAGGTGCGTTACCAACACACCCTACCTATCTTGCTTTTCTTAATGTTCAGCACCAGTATGTACAGTTTTCACCCACTTCAAACGCTTGGGACGAACCGACATCCGGGCAGTAGTGCTACTCATAACTACTAACCAATGCAACATATAAAGACTGCCGCGAATGGTTTGCAGAAGTAACACCAAATAATTAGATGTTTTCTGATCTTGGCGTGTGCGCTGTAACCCAGCAAACATCCCCACAAAAGACATCGTTACCGATAACCCAGTGATAGGGGCTAAAATGGGAGGACGATGGCGAATTACAGACATTAATAAATCTGGTACTGCTGCTGTAGGTAAAATATACATAATCAGCAGAAAAATCAGTAAATCCACAGTTTTCCGCGTTCCCATGCGGTTTTTGAGGATCAGATCCCAGTAATCTAAATAACGCTGATAACCACCCTCAGCCCATCTGTTACGTTGATGCCAAAGGGCGATCGCAGTTATCACACCTTCTTCCTGAACTGGGGGATAGAACATACATTCAATATCCCACTTATCCAAATTCAAGCGGATAGTCAAATCTAAATCATCGGTGATAGTCTCCTCATTCCAACCACCACAGCTATCCAAAGCTTGACGGCGGACAAACTGACCATTTCCCCGCAGTTCACCCAGTCCACCAATAGCGGTTCTTTGTTGTTGAAACCAAGTATCAACAGCCATTTCCGCCATTTGTCCCTTAGTCCAGAAATTTTCCTTAGCGTTGGCGATCGCCTTTCGCACCTGCACCGCCCCCACCTGTTCTCTTTGGAACACAGGAACAACCTGTAACAATAAATCTGGGTTAACTTGGGCATCAGCATCAAACACGGCAATAATATCACCCTTAGTCATAGGTAATACCTGATTCAAAGCCCCAGACTTACCGCCAATAGCATCAGCAGAACGCCTGAAAACTTTGAGTTGCTTGTATTCTTCCTGTAGTTCTGCTAATAACTGTGGTGTTTTGTCCGTACTATGATCATCAATAATCCAGACTTCATATTCACCATTAGCATATTCTAAACTACAAAGATTCTTAACCAATCTGCCTATGACCGCTTCTTCATTTTTTGCAGCTACCAACACAGAAACACGGGGTAAATCTCCCTGTATTTCCTTATGATGGTGGCGGGGTCTAGCAAAAATAATCCTGAACGCATGAATGCTTAAAATTGCCGTCAGTCCAAGAATAAAAATAGAACCCCAGGAAACCAAATGTAAAGCAATAGTTCCACCCCAAACCACAGTTAACATGAGGACAGCTTTGGGTCTACGTCCTTGAAAGCGGGATGAAGAATAAACAGTCTTGATCCCTTCCGTTAACTCCTCCTCTGTTGAAAGGTCAGACAGCAGGGAGTTAAGAGGATCAGAATTTCCGTTGTAAGCGTCGTTTTCCGGCCAGGAATTCGCTGGCATAGTTTAATTTAAGTAAAAAACCACTATTTGTTTAAAGTTTACAGTTTTTACAGCAGAAAGCCCACAATTAGGTATTTAACAATGCTAAACCCCGACCGACTTAACCTGTCGCTTTGTGAGATCATTTTGGATTGTTTTTGTGATCTCCAATCTAAAATCTAAAATCTAAAATCTAAAATTTTCTTCCCCAGTCCCCAATCACCAGTCCCCAGTCCCCAATCACCAATCACCAATCACCAAAATCAACGATTTCTGTTGCTTCAGCTAAAATTAGGAAACACCTAGCTGGGTTCAACAGACGTTTGAAATTAGGAGTGCATGGCGTGCCAACATCTGTTAAATATTTGCTGATTGGATCAGTAGAGACTTACAGTGGTAAATCCGCAACTGTTTTGGGTTTGTCTCATCAGCTAAAGCAAAAAGGATTGGATATAGCTTACGGCAAACCATTGGGTAATTGTGTACAGACCGCCGATGGTAGCTTAGTTGAAGAAGATGTGCAGTTTATTTCTCATAGCTTGAAACTGCCGGAAAATCGTGTTGCACCCACCTTACTTGCTTTAAATGAAGTCAGTGTCCAAAAACGGTTACGTGGTGAAGACAAAGCTGATTATCAGCAGTCACTGGTACAGCATTATTTACAAATACCACGGGGTGATTTGATGCTGTTGGAAGGACCAGGTAATTTACCAGAAGGTAATTTATTTGGCTTGTCCTTACTGGAAGTGGCTGAAGTTTTAGATGGGGGTGTGCTACTCGTACATCGTTATAAATCCCTGCTTTCAGTAGAGGCGTTGTTATCTGCCAAGAAATTGATAGGCGATCGCCTAGTTGGTGTTGTCATTAATGAAGTTCCCACCGAACAATTAGAAGCAGGTCATAATCTCTTACGTCCATTTTTGGAAGAGCATGGCATTCCTGTATTAGCAATGTTGCCAAAAAGTGACTTGCTCCGTAGCGTGAGCGTGGGAGAACTGGTAAAACAATTACAGGCTGAAGTTCTCTGTCGCAGGGATCGCCTAGATTTATTAGTGGAAAGTTTGGCCATTGGGGCGATGAATGTTAACGCCGCCGTTAAATATTTCCGCAAACGCCGTAACAAAGCAGTAGTCACAGGAGGCGATCGCGTGGAAATTCAACAAGCCGCTTTAGAAACTTCTACCCAATGCCTGATCCTCACCGGACAACTACCCCCTCCCGCCTTTATTCTCAATCGCGCCGAAGAATTAGAAATACCGATTTTATCTGTTGACCTCGATACCTTAACCACAGTGGAAATTGTTGACCGCACTTTCGGACAAGTTCGTGTCCACGAACCTCTCAAAGTAGAGTGCATTAGCCAATTAATGTCCGAACATTTTGACATTAACCGTTTCTTATCTCAACTAGGAGTCAAACCAGCAGCCGCTTTATCTTAGTCGGATTATTGACCCAAATTACCAGTTTCACCAGCGTAAATCCTACCATTGCCTGTTTCCAAAGCCTGACAGTGAACAGTAATTTTTTCCAACTACCTATTTTGTTAAAGCACTGCCATCAACAAAATCTTTTGTTACTTAACAAAATAATCAAGAAAACAGAGAAATCTGTAACTCTAGTTGGCTTCTTACCTACACGCTGTTTGATAGAATATCTAGGTTGTTTAATCTGATCACCTCCATCTTTGAGCCAGTCAACAGAACTTATCAACCTTGATACATTAGCGCAGGAACTGGCGACCATCCAGCAAACAGGTTCTAAACGAATCGCCTTGTTGGGTTCCCGTCATGTGCCAATTACTCATCAAAATCTCATTGAAATGATGACTTATGCCCTAGTTTTATCGGGCAATCGCATCATTACTTCCGGTGCTACAGGTACTAATTCCGCTGCCATCAAGGGCGCAACACGGGCTGACCCGAACTTATTGACGGTCATCCTACCCCAAAGCCTGGAACGTCAACCTTACGAATCACGCCAACAACTAGAGCAGGTCATGCATCTAGTCGAAAATCCCAGTAATGATAATCTGTCTTTAGCTGAGGCCAGCTACCTGTGCAACAAGGAGATTGTCTCCCGTTGTCAGCAACTCATCTGCTTTGCTTTCCACGACAGTCGCACCCTGCTACAAACCTGTGGAGAAGCAGAAGAACAAAGAAAAGTGGTGACACTGTTCTACTTTGATTAAAGTGAAACGCAGTCTCCACACCGCTAATGATAGAGATGGGTAATTACCAGTGGTTACTGGGTAATGTTTTATCTAAATTACTCAGTATTCCTTTGCGCTCACTAAAAACTACTACCAGTACCAGTATTTATTAGGTTAATGTCCCTATTGCAACTACCTATACCTGCTATTTTTTTGTACTCTATTGCTGCCGCCGCAGTTCTCATTTATGTACCGTTTTTATTCGTAGCTTACGGTCGGGCGCAGGTTGGTTTTGATTTATCTGCCCCTCGTGCCATGTTTGATCAATTGCCTCCTTATGCCCAAAGAGCTACCTGGGCGCATCAAAATTCTTTTGAGGCATTCATGATTTTCAGTGCTGCATCTCTAATGGCTTATGTCTGTGGGGTGAATACTCCTTTAGCAGCAATGGCAGCGATCGCCTTTATCCCCGCTCGGTTACTATACTCTATTTTTTATATTGCCAATATCCCCATTTTGCGATCGCTCATGTTTGGTATTGGCTCTTTTAGTTCTGCCACTCTCTTCTATTTGAGTATCATGAAAGTTTCAGGATAGGTGACAGGTGACAGGTGACAGGTGACAGGTGACAGGTGACAGTAAATCATTAGTTACCTATTACCCATTACCAATTACCAATTACCAATCACCAATCACCAATTACCAAATAAAACATTTCACATTCAATTTTTTTATGGCTTCTAGTTTTTCTTTTGATATTGTCAGCGACTTTGACCGTCAAGAATTAGTTAACGCTGTTGATCAAGTTATACGAGACATCAAAAGCCGTTACGATCTCAAAGACACACAAACAACTGTCGAGTTAGGCGAAAACAGCATTACTATTAACACTGACAGCGATATGACTTTAGAGGCTGTACATGGCATACTGCGGGAAAAAGCAGCCAAACGTAACCTCTCTCAAAAAATCTTTGATTTTGGTAAAGTTGAATCTGCCAGCGGCAACCGCTTGCGGCAAGAAATCAACCTCAAAAAAGGCATCAGTCAAGACATAGCCAAACAAATCTCTAAATTGATTCGTGATGAATTTAAAAAAGTCCAAGCCTCAATTCAAGGTGATGCTGTGCGGGTTACAGCCAAAGCTAAAGATGACTTACAAGCTGTGATCCAGAGACTCAAACAAGAAGATTTTCCTGTAGCTTTGCAGTTTACAAACTATCGTTAGATATTGGTGATTGGTGATAGGTGATTGGTAATTGGTAATTGGTAATTTGGAAAAATAAATTGATTACCCAGTCCCCAGTCCCCAGTCCCCAGTCCCCAGTCCCCAGTCCCCAGTCCCCAGTCCCCAGTCCCCAGT
>NZ_BJCE01000036.1:0-32647 GCF_005402885.1 Sphaerospermopsis reniformis | reverse complement strand
GGTAATTTATAGCCATCTATAATTTACCTGTTTTGTTTTGCTTTGTTTTTATCCTCTATTTTCTGACTTTTTTCCTAGACTTTAAATTTTTCCTTTACGATCGCTTGACAATCAAGACAGTCGCTACAAAAACTCTTAACCGAACAGTATTGATCCCGTATCTGAATATTATCTATATTTTATTTATCAAGAAATTTAAATAATTTAAATAATTTAAATAATTTAAATAATAATAGAACCTGGAATTTCTGTTACGGGTGGTTCTCCCCAAGTTTCAATTTGGTTAAATGTATGTTTACTTAATGGATAAAATCTGATACTGTCTTCCAGGGAATTGATTTCTTTACCTAATCGTTGTTTTAATTCTGTATATTTCTGTGAATTGAGCAGACATTCAAAAACTGAATATTGAACTCTTTGACCATATCCTTCTAATAATTCTGAGATTTTTTGGCGACGTTTATCGTCAGAAATATCATAAACTATTACATAAAATAACATTTAAAAATTAACGAATTTGATAAGGTTGGTAAACTTGACTAGGTTGATAGACAAACTCTTTAAAAATTTTAATTTGTTGAGTCATTAAATCCCAGCGGGGTTGATTTTCGCCTTTTTGATTTTGTACATCTTCCTCTAATTTCTGGAGAAAGTATTTTATATATTTTTCCCTACCATGATTATTGAGATAACAACCACCATTATGATAGACAAAATCTTGAGTATCATCCATAATTTTACTGTTGATTAACCACAACACCAAAGAATCAATAATTGGAGCGCGAAATTCTTCTATTAAATCAGAAGCTAATGCTGCATGACGTTCTGTTCCTTGATGCAAACAAGCATAATAGGGATCTAATCCTTGGATTTCTATTAATGTTAAAATATGATTCCACAGAATTTGATAACCAAAACTCAACATAGCATTAACGGGGTTTCCTGGGGGGCGACGACTACGGGCTAAAAATATGAAATTAGGATGATTTAAGCATTCTCCAAAAGCGGAAAAATATTGAGCCGCACCAGCACCTTCTAATCCCATTAATCGTTCTGTTGTTTCTGCTTCCCGTGCTTTTTGAATTAATACAGCTAAACTTTTAATAGCCATTTCTGTAGTTGTTGAGGGATTGCGTCGTTGTTGACGTTGTAGAAAAGTCCGGCTATTTTTTAATTTACCTGCGACTATATTTTGAGCTACTATTAATTTATCCGTTGTTGTTAATTGTTGTTGATAACGGGAAAGTTGACGATATCCTCTAGCGATGGGCATTAATCGCCCATAACAATATCCCATTCTCGATAAATAAGCAATAGGAATATCTCGCCATAAACAGCTACGAATTGCTTCAGTAGTCATTTGTGATTTACCGAAAATTAATATTTGTTCTAATAGCGGTAATTGAATTTCTCCATGTATTGTTTCTCCTTGTTTGACTATTAAGGTTTCTGCTTTGAGAGAGATATAACAACCTTGACGGGAAATATATAATGTTCGCATAGTCGGTTAAGGGTAAGATTTTTGATTACAAAAATTGATCTTTAGTTTGAGGACAAATTTTTCTCTAATGTTGTTAAGAATGATTAATTATTTTTGATTGTTGAGAAATGATTTCTGCTATCATATTTTTGATGTGAGTTGGTTGTAAAAAAACCACAATTTTATCAGATGCTGTAGCATTTATAAAACTAGCTAAGGTAACTAATAATGTATTGACAATAACTGCTGCTAATCCTAATGGGGCAATTAATAGGATTATGAGTGTAATTGACCCATTAAATATAGCGACTCCTAAATTTCTGACTAAAGCCGCACGATGAGAAATGTACATATTTTTTGTGAGTTGATGACTTTTTTAAAATAGACCTAATTGCCAGGTAATGTAAGGGGGTTTCATGCGAATAAGGAATTTTTTTGTTAGTAATGGTTTTTTTGCGGCCGGGTAGGGGAGGGGGTGCAAATGTTGATTCTTTCGTTGACCCTGCCGATCCCTTGCTGGGTAAGGGTTTCAGGTGTTTTAACATCATGGTTTATGGTGCTGGTTGACTTTTTTTTTAGACCCGGCCGAAAATTGCCTCTAGACAGTAGGCAGGGTAAGGGTTTATAATGGTGGCTACCGCTTCCTTAACAAGAAGTGGAATTAATGGAAACAAGGACCGAAAGCATAGGCATTCCAGCCTATCATGTACCGCTTCCTTAACAAGAAGTGGAATTAATGGAAACAGAACTTGCCTCTTCTAGCTTTAAAAGTAAACTTGTCACCGCTTCCTTAACAAGAAGTGGAATTAATGGAAACTAACCCTTGGAGGTTGAGTACAGAAGAACCGGATAAACCGCTTCCTTAACAAGAAGTGGAATTAATGGAAACGAGCTGGAGCAGGGGCTGGAGCAGCCTTTTTGAAAATATACCGCTTCCTTAACAAGAAGTGGAATTAATGGAAACCGCTTTCTTGGTGGTGGGAACGCTCGTGTTGTCTCTCTAACCGCTTCCTTAACAAGAAGTGGAATTAATGGAAACAAAAGACCCTTTATATCTCTCTGCTCTGGGTATATCTCCTACCGCTTCCTTAACAAGAAGTGGAATTAATGGAAACTCTCAACCCCTTTTGAGTTGGTGTAGGGCTCAATTACCGCTTCCTTAACAAGAAGTGGAATTAATGGAAACACAGTTTCTATAAATTTTGTTTTCCATGCTTGTTTAGCATACCGCTTCCTTAACAAGAAGTGGAATTAATGGAAACTTTTTTGACCTTTGGAAGCTTTACCTCTGCTGAGGTGTTTACCGCTTCCTTAACAAGAAGTGGAATTAATGGAAACCAGACCACAGCCTGCTCCCTCTTATAGGTCTGCTTAGTGCAGAATACCGCTTCCTTAACAAGAAGTGGAATTAATGGAAACTCACCCTCAAGCTCATGTGACTTTAAGAGTGTCTAGACCACCGCTTCCTTAACAAGAAGTGGAATTAATGGAAACTTTCGGTCGGAGAAAGTACCTAGAGTACCCTCTGCGTACACACCGCTTCCTTAACAAGAAGTGGAATTAATGGAAACCTACACCATAGACAGGTGCGCCTTTAGCCCCTACAAAAACCGCTTCCTTAACAAGAAGTGGAATTAATGGAAACGTTGAGGTGTTTCTGCTCCCCCTCTTTGTTCTTTTTACCGCTTCCTTAACAAGAAGTGGAATTAATGGAAACTTATGACTATGAAGGTACTACCAGAAGCAAGTGGGTAGTAACCGCTTCCTTAACAAGAAGTGGAATTAATGGAAACAACTTGGAGTAGCAGCTCGTCTGCCTCTTGAATAGCTTCAACACCGCTTCCTTAACAAGAAGTGGAATTAATGGAAACTCGTACTTTCTAGTACACCACTCCCTGCACAAGGCGAACCGCTTCCTTAACAAGAAGTGGAATTAATGGAAACGCTACTTGGTTAATATCCCGTGGACGTGCGACGGGGCTACCGCTTCCTTAACAAGAAGTGGAATTAATGGAAACTGTCTTCATAACAATCCCAAACTTTGAACGTTAACTTTGAAAACTCACTAACCGCTTCCTTAACAAGAAGTGGAATTAATGGAAACGAGTTGAAGTCCCACTCGTCTTTACAACGAATTATAAACCGCTTCCTTAACAAGAAGTGGAATTAATGGAAACGTAGTCACCTAAACAGTGACCTTGAAATGTCACCAACCGCTTCCTTAACAAGAAGTGGAATTAATGGAAACACATATCTCTGGGTGACAGGTTTGTTTGTCACCCCATCTCACCGCTTCCTTAACAAGAAGTGGAATTAATGGAAACAGTATTGAGCTTCACGGAGCGCATAGCTTGTTAATACCGCTTCCTTAACAAGAAGTGGAATTAATGGAAACGTCGGCTAGTGCTTCAGCCAGGTAATTCTGGTCATAGTCTACCGCTTCCTTAACAAGAAGTGGAATTAATGGAAACCTGGTAACAACCAGCTGAACCAGTGCCTCAGCACTAGTACCGCTTCCTTAACAAGAAGTGGAATTAATGGAAACTAGGCGGGGGATTTCACCCAGCCATTTTTAAACTGTCTGGCACACCGCTTCCTTAACAAGAAGTGGAATTAATGGAAACTAGTTGTTTGGGGTCTCCAACCATTAGCAACTGAAACCGCTTCCTTAACAAGAAGTGGAATTAATGGAAACTTAAAAGCCAACTTGGTGCAGACAGCAGACTACTTCGTCTACCGCTTCCTTAACAAGAAGTGGAATTAATGGAAACGTTACTGCCACGCAGAACTCGATTCTGCTGCAGATTTACCGCTTCCTTAACAAGAAGTGGAATTAATGGAAACCCACAGAAGGAGTTCTACCAGCCCATTGCTCCGATACTAACCGCTTCCTTAACAAGAAGTGGAATTAATGGAAACTCACCAACTTCCATAACCGGAGCAGGAGCGGGAGCAACTTACCGCTTCCTTAACAAGAAGTGGAATTAATGGAAACAGAGATCATCTATTGAAAGAGATGAGCCTATTTCTACAAGGCTGACCGCTTCCTTAACAAGAAGTGGAATTAATGGAAACTTGCAGAGACTGGGGGTAGCAGGGCTACTCTTCCAAACACCAAACCGCTTCCTTAACAAGAAGTGGAATTAATGGAAACCATCATGCTTACCACCCTTGCGAGAGTACATATGCACAACCGCTTCCTTAACAAGAAGTGGAATTAATGGAAACAAGCCACTCCATAAAGGAATCCCAATCAAGGGAGTCTAAACTACAGACCGCTTCCTTAACAAGAAGTGGAATTAATGGAAACCTTTCTTAAAGGCTTGTTTTCTTTGTTCTTCTTCTTCACCGCTTCCTTAACAAGAAGTGGAATTAATGGAAACTTCCCTGGTGGGAATAGGTGATTCCGTGAAGTTAATACCGCTTCCTTAACAAGAAGTGGAATTAATGGAAACATGATAGAAGGGAGGCTCTTTGAACCTCCTCTTCTATGAACCGCTTCCTTAACAAGAAGTGGAATTAATGGAAACTCCTGGTGGCAGTTTAGCTTCTGCTTACCTTCATAGAAGTTACCGCTTCCTTAACAAGAAGTGGAATTAATGGAAACCCAAGTCGAAGGTACAATTATACCTTCTTTATGTAACCGCTTCCTTAACAAGAAGTGGAATTAATGGAAACCATCCCAAGTATGACCAATTAGGCGCGGCTACAAGTCGTATGTGACCGCTTCCTTAACAAGAAGTGGAATTAATGGAAACTTGAACGTTAGCTTAGAAAACTCACAAGCGTCAAGAGTGACCGCTTCCTTAACAAGAAGTGGAATTAATGGAAACTGCAGGAAGCAGCCTTAACTGCCTCAGAAAGCCGCAAGGCTACCGCTTCCTTAACAAGAAGTGGAATTAATGGAAACCTAATAGAGTTAGTTGAGGCTGTGACACCTCCTCTCTTTGTTCTTACCGCTTCCTTAACAAGAAGTGGAATTAATGGAAACAGTAGCTCTTGCTCTTGTTGCTTTTGAGCAATAATACCGCTTCCTTAACAAGAAGTGGAATTAATGGAAACGGCTCTGTAGCAGCACAACTAAGACTGAGCGGGAACGCTCGTAACTGGTACCGCTTCCTTAACAAGAAGTGGAATTAATGGAAACAAAAGTAAATGGTAGGTTTTCCTCATCAATCAATCTAGTAGGACCGCTTCCTTAACAAGAAGTGGAATTAATGGAAACAAAAACCATCATCCTTCTGTATTTCATCCCCGACCGCTTCCTTAACAAGAAGTGGAATTAATGGAAACTGGTATTTGTAGCATCCTTTGAACATACCACTCGTACTCTGCCTCCGAACCGCTTCCTTAACAAGAAGTGGAATTAATGGAAACTCTGAGGTCGTTTTGTAGTACATATCTTCTTCTTGTTTTACCGCTTCCTTAACAAGAAGTGGAATTAATGGAAACAGTGGTATCCTGTGGAACATCGGGTACAAGAAACCCACCGCTTCCTTAACAAGAAGTGGAATTAATGGAAACGATGATAGTTTAGTTGATCTAAATAAACATTTAAATTTACCGCTTCCTTAACAAGAAGTGGAATTAATGGAAACCATCAATTATACTCTCTTTATTGAATAGAAATTGTTTAGAACCGCTTCCTTAACAAGAAGTGGAATTAATGGAAACGTGTTCCATCCTCATGGAACTCTAAATTCTGGACTCTTATAAACCGCTTCCTTAACAAGAAGTGGAATTAATGGAAACCATCCATAAACGCTGAGGATGCTTTTGACGGTTCTCTTGATGTACCGCTTCCTTAACAAGAAGTGGAATTAATGGAAACTATGAAGCGCAACTACGCGGTAGATCGGGATTAGCAAATGCAGGTATAACCGCTTCCTTAACAAGAAGTGGAATTAATGGAAACTCCTCGAGAGACCCTATACATACGTATTTAGGAGGCAACACCGCTTCCTTAACAAGAAGTGGAATTAATGGAAACTAAAAGCTTATTTATCCGGAGTTTTAGAGATTTTAACCGCTTCCTTAACAAGAAGTGGAATTAATGGAAACCTTGTCTAGTGCTTCATAAGCACCTTCCAAAACTTCTGTACCGCTTCCTTAACAAGAAGTGGAATTAATGGAAACGCTGAATGAACCCTTGAGAGTGGGCTTGACTCCCGACCGCTTCCTTAACAAGAAGTGGAATTAATGGAAACGCAGCAGCTTTAGAGGAGAACAAGTTAGAAATCGCTTTAAAACCGCTTCCTTAACAAGAAGTGGAATTAATGGAAACCCACTATCAGATCCCGGACTTCTTTGAGAAGTCCGGGATCTACTGCTTAAATGAAGATTTTCCTCATTCGCATGAGAAGCATTGAATCACGAGAAAATTGCGAGTATGTTGTTACAGGAGATGTAAACAAAACTACCGCCAGGGTGAAGGAATATCTGTTATGGGAGAAAATAATGACAATAAAAAACTGTTGCGTCAATCTTTAGATGCAATTAATGAACAAGAAGAACGGAAAAAAGCAGATAAAATTGTGCGGCTTTCTCGTTTAAATATAACCATTGCAGTTTTATTATCTTTATTGATTCCCCTTGCTGGATATTGTTACACACGACGTTGGAAAGCACTGTTGTGGCTGGGTTTGAGTCTTGGTGTAACAGGTGCAATAATTGGATTATCTTCCTCTACAGAAGAAGAAGCAATGGAAAGAGGTTTTGCTATTGGTTCTATTGCTAGTTTAATTGCGCCTATTGATAATGGTTTAGCTATTTCCCGTGCTAAAAAGCAGATCGAAGATATTAATAATTAGGATTTGCTAAAAAAGTATTCTCATGGGAATTGGGAATTGGGAATTGGGAATAGATGAAAGAGTTTAGCAGAGAAAAATGTCCTAATTAGGGTGTCTTGATAACTACATCAATAATCTAGATTAATACATGAATAATTTAGATTATTAATTTAGATTATTAATTTAGATTATTAATTTAGATTAATAATATTGATGTCTTCTTTTATTTATTGAGTTAGTCATGGAAATGTTTAATAAATTAATCCGTAAAATATCGGTTTTTGGTATTAACTTTTATCAAAAACATCTCTCACCTTACAAGGGTTATTGTTGCGCTCATCGAATTTTGCATGGTGGTGATTCTTGTTCTGAATATGTCAAAAAAGCTTTTTTAGAACAGGATTTAAATACAGCAATTCAACTTTCCCGTCAACGATTTACAGAGTGTGGACAAGCTGCGGAAAATTTAGCATCTCAAAAACCACGTCAACAGGAAAATTTAAATGTAAGATTAGGATCGGCAAATTTACAGCGCAGAAGTTCTCGTTTATTCAATCGTCGATCATTTTTGTATTTAATCATTCCTGCATTCTTTACTTTTGGTTTAGTAACTCCTGCATTAGCAAGTAAAGGAAAAGCTTATAGTCAATGTTTGAAAATGGCAACAAAATCAAGTGTAAGACAAGATCAAAAAGATGGTAAATGTGGTAATGAACCAGAGTTATATTATGGTTTATGTTGTTTGGGAATTGTGGGTTTAGGTATTGCTAATGACGATAAATAGGGTTTGCTGAAAAAGTTATCTGTGGGAATTAAGAATGTGCTGTAAATGCAAGGTTTTTGATTTCCCATATCATAAAAGCTTGCACTTTTTCAGTTTTTGATTATTTAAAATCTTTGTGGGGAAAATTCATAAATTTTCCTGACATTCATTTTTACCTGATGTTTATTGATTGGCAATCTACTGAAAACTTTATTCTTGCATAGGGGTAATTCATGAATTACCCCTACTTTTGTTCCTTTTGGCGTAAGTCCTATGATTCTATTTAGGGTTTGCTGAATAAACCTAAAACCTTGATATATCAAAGGTTAGAGGCTGATAAACACAGAAATTAGTGCAAGGGTTTTGAAGGGTATACCGGAATGTGCATTTTTTGGGATTTCAAGAGATGGCAAAGAAATTTTCAAATCTCCTCCTGACTCCTGACTCCTGACTCCTGACTCCTGACTCCTGACTCCTGACTCCTGACTCCTGACTCCTGACTCCTTGATCTCCTGACTCCTGACTCCTATGCCCTCACGGAAAGACTTTCTCAGCAACTCCTATTTATAGATATTAACAATATCTTCGCCAATTTGTTTGATTTTATTGACTAATAATTCTGGTTTTACTACTTTTACCCCACCTTTAAAACCGAGAATCCAGCGTAGTAATTCTATATCATCTACACACCATTTAGGTAACATAACTTGAAAGCGATGGGGAAATTTAGGATCTCTTGTCTGTTTAAGACAAAAAATAGATTTCGGTAGATTCAATTTTTTAGCTGTAGTGGGTAATGACATTTTCATTTGTGAGGAAGGAAAACGTTTAGTTCCTTCAGCGACAAAGTTAAACATACTATCATTAAACCAAAGTTCAATGGTGATCAAAACCTGAGAACGTTCTTTTTTAGTTCCTTCTAAAAGTGTTTTTTGATCTTGATGATCATATCCTAAAAAAATGCTGGCACACATTTGAGAAAGTTTTTGTAATTTGTTTAATGCTGTTTTTTGTTCTGTTTGGGAACGGTTGATGATTTGATGTTTACCGATAAATAATCTATCTAGTCTTTCAAATCGTAATAAACCTTTTTTGTCTCCACTCATTAATTCATAACCTAAGTACCAAGCAGAATTAAAAAATACAATTTGTAAAGGAAATGCTAAAAAGAATCCTTCTTGATCATGGGCAAATTTACCACTTCCAGGAAAACGGTTTAATTCTAATAGTTTTCCTTGGGCGATCGCTTCTTCTAATTCTTGGATATTTCTGGCTAAAGATTCTTGGGGTAAATAATCTGCATCTATCATACTACGATTGGCGATCGCCCGCACGGGATAAACTTGATTTACACCTAATTTACTTTTTTCCATACGACTAGTAAACTTTTGGTAAATCTCTAAAGCAATAGGATCATTTAAACTTTTAGCTTGAGACTGTAACATATTAAAAATTTGTGTTAACTCTAAACTTGATAAAATTCCAGTTCCTGCAAAATAACCGTCACGCATAGAAAAATCCGGCAGAATTTTATAGGGTTTGAGGACTTTTTCAATATCTTTACGAACTGAATCTATACTATTACCAAAAATTCCTTCATATTTTGGTAATGCTAACAGCAAAGTTTTTAAACTACCTGATCCTGAAGAAAATAAAAATGGATGATGGAGAATTAACCGGATAATAGATAACAATCTTTGAAAAGCTGTTAAATCTGAATAAGGATGAGTTATTAAAACAGTGGCAGATTTAGGAACATAATCACCTACATCAATAGTACCGGGAAGAACTTGAGAAATACTATTGACACCAATGAAACTATTTTTCTGTAACCAAATTAAATCTTGAGCAATAGATTGTTTATCTGCATATACTTTACCATATAACCGACTTACAAAACCAGCTACTTCTGCCAAAGAATTAGCAAATTCAGGAAGATAACCAAAAACATTCAATAATAAATGAGGATGTGTAGATTGTAAATTACCAACTCCTGGATAATTAATAATTACAGAAATCAAATACATCAACCTTTCAAAATCTAAGAATCTACTATAAGCGTGAAAAGTTATGTGACTATTGCGATTACTACGATTAACAAGAGTTCTATCAAGTTGTTGAATCGTATTTACAACTTCTTGAAAATTGAACTTTGGCGAAATGACATCAACTTCCTTAATAATTACCAAACCTTCCCCAGAAACCGGGGGAAAATCTAACAAAGATTGATACATACTATCAATAACCATATCGGGAACTTGACGGTGACGCTGTTGATTCCATTGTTTACAAACTTCCAAAGGAGTTGTTAAATACCAACCGATCCACAACACGGGAAAATCAACCGCCACATTCAACTTTTCTAATAAATCTAATCTCCATATCCGCCTGGCGTTAGTAGCATCATAAATGACACCAACACCTTCAGTAATAGCATTAACTACAGCAGAAATCACCTTTGCTTCAATTTCCTCCCATACACCTTGAATAGAAGCATCACCATATAACTGATGACGAATAGCATCAGTAGAAACAACGCGATAATTACCCAACTTAGCGAGACTAGCAGCAAAGGTTGATTTTCCGCTACCAGGAACACCGATGAGGAAATGACAGATAGGAGTGGACATAATTATTCATATTCAAAACTTATCTTGCATTTTCCCCCCTACCTTGGGGTAAAAGTCTAGTGTTTTCAAGCGAACGAGGAATTTATAATACAGCACTTACCAGTGTTATGAGGTACACTATGAACAAGCACGACTTTTACTGAGCTTGTCGAAGTATGCCTGTACCAAAAGGGTTTGATCACTAATATTTGTACTTCATAATAACGGAAACTGCTGTAATTCAGATAAGCGATATTTACAACCCGCATATCTAGATTTTTTCTGTATTAGTGCAGTTTATAACCGCCTATTTAAACAATATCCTTACTAATTTCTGCTAAAACAAGAATGATTTGGTTTTTCATCTGTGATAGTGAAATACCAAATCATCTTGTTTAATTACAATGTTTTTTATTAAAACATCAATACCTACAGGAGTTCGTTTTGTTTTCAACAATGCGACTTCACCCAGTCGTCGGGAATTACATTTTACAATTATAGCATCATTGTTAGATTAGATAGCAATGAGCTATTGTAAAAAATGTTTGAGCAATGAAAATAAATCTCCCATCATTTGCTCAAATACTGGCAAATTATTGAATCAGAGTAACATTTATGACTAATCAGCAAATAAACATTGATGACATCAATATTAAAACGTTTATAGACAAGATTGCAATTGAGGGAGGACGTATTGTTATACATCAAGCTGGAAAACCTATAGCCGCTTTAGTTCCCATTGAAGAGTTAGAGATATTGGAAGAGTTGGAAGAATTAGAAGATCAGCTTGATATTCAAGCAGCAGAGGAAGCGATGAAAGAACCAGGAGTAGTGTCTTGGGAAGATGTGAAGCTACAGTTTGGCCTGTAATTGCTTTTGATCTAATTAATTTTGATGTAATTTTCTATTTCTATTGACAGAGTATTTTTTCTGTGTTAAATCAGACTAATAGACCCAAAAATTAAGGATTTATAACCATGAACAAGATACGCGATCGCAACACAAGCTAAAGAAGGGAAAACCCTAATTATTTAAACATTGAATAACTACAAAGAGAAGCTAGTAAAAAATATGGAATACCACATTGATCTGAAGTCTTGTGCTGAGAGAGATTTAGGCAAACTTGCACAAGCTATTAAAGGGGCTGTAGGCGTTGTTATAAACTCCTTGAAAAAAAATCCTCGGCCTTTAGGAGTTAAAAAGCTTTACCACAATCAAGACCTGTATAGAGTGCGTGTAAAAGATCATCGAATTATTTACAAGATTAATGATCTATCTCACGAGGTCTTAATAGTGACCATTGGACCAAGAAACAAAGTCTATCGAAATATTTGATACTTGTGGCATAGGTAAAACGGTTGTTTATACCTATGCCAGTTTAGCAATTTTATCAAGTTTTAATCTGCATTGAAATATTAAACTATGTTTGAATTTCTCATCATCATCGAACCTTTAGGATTTTTATATGGTAGTGCAGGGCGTTTTATTGAAGAAGAGAGTTTTGTTAGTTTATCAAATAGAAAATTTCCCCCCAGTACAGCAACAATATCAGGACTATATGCAGCTACCGTAGAGACAGAATTAATTACCTCACTGCAAATAGCTGGACCATTTTGGGCATATACAGAAGAACCACAAAATTTTTATGTCCCATTACCATTTAACTATTTAGTAGAAAATGGAGAAATAAAAGATATATTTTATTGGGATTTTCAAACTCAAGTATGGCAACTAGAAACAGGTAATTTATTAACAGATAAATTTCTAAAAAGTGAAAACTGGATACCTATTAAATCGTGGTATAACCCAAAAGAAATACATCACAATCCTTGGAAATATATACCACATTTACATCCCCGATTTTCTTCAGAACAACGTCACCTAGATAGTGATAGCAGTCAAGAAAATTTATTTTTAGAGAATGCTGTACAAATACATCCTGATACCTGTCTGATTTATCTCAGCAATATACCTTTAAATGATGGTTGCTATCGATTAGGTGGCGAAGGACACATAGTAGATATACGTTGTTTAGAAATTGCTAATTCAACTCAACAGTTATTTAACCAACCGGTCGGTAAACAATTTGCTATCATTACTCCTGCTGTATGGGGTTCTACTCGATTATCTTATATTCAACCCATGATTTACAAAGATAACGAATTTCAACCCGTATGGGAAATAGAAGCAATCCTCACAGAAAAACCTCAACCCTTTCGCTATCGGTTGGGTGGTACTGGTAAAACCAAACGCTTATCTCGTGGACGTTATGCTGTTCCTTCAGGTAGTGTATATGTTCTCAAAAAAGCTATAAAACAACCCTGGTACAAATGGTCACAACACTGGTTTCCTACAGAGGGTTATAACTTTAAACGTTGGGGATGTGGTCTAGCATTACCCTTATAACCAGTATAACCAGTAAATTTCGTCATTCGCATGAGTAGCAGTTTACAACCAAAATTTTACCGCTAAGATAAAGCACAAGGGAGTCAATGTTCACAGATTGCAAAAAACAGCCAAATTTGTTGACACATCTTTACAGATATTGACAATACCTGTTTCATTTTCTTACCAATTATGAAAAACTCTTTTTTTTTCACACAGTATAACTTTTAGCGTGTATTGTGAAAACTAAGCAAACAAGGAGATACAGAACCCGTGACTAAATATACTGCTATCACCTTTGCACCCGTCCAAGGGTTCATAGAAAAATCCCGCAAACTGCGAGACTTATACGGTGGTTCATTAATTCTGTCCTACTTGAGTCAACAAATAGTTAACTCTGTTAATACACACAATTTAACATTAATTTCTCCTGCACTTCCTACAGTTCAAAAAGGAATGCCAAACCGCATTTTAATTAAAGGAGAAATGACCAGAGAACAAGCAGAACAAGTCATCCTTTCCCGATGGAAAGAGATGTTAAAAGTTTGCCGAGAATGGATAGAAAAACAATTACCAGAATTTGATTATCAATGGGAAAGAGAATGGAGTTTATGGGGTTCTCACACTTGGGAGATATTTCAAGGATGTGGTAATAGTATCATTGAGGCAATGAATGATTTAGAAACTAAAAAATTATCCCGTGATTGGACAGCGGTAAACTGGATTGGTGAAAGTTCTAGTTTAACAGGTACTGATGGAATTGCGTTTCCTGGGATGGGTGGAAAATCTCGTAATCCTCAAACCATGAACTATAAATTAGAAGATGAGAAAATCAAGGATTTTTATAGTAAATTAGCAGAAATTACCGAAGACCAAAAAGAAGGAAATCCAGGAAATCCAGAAAATCCAGAAAATCCAGAAGGTAAATTTATTGCCATTAACGAAAAATTGAGTATTCCCGAATTAGTAAAACGTCTCGTTACATGGGAGAAAATTCAACAACAAATAGGTATAGATCCACTGGATAAAGGTTTTACAGAAATTCAACGTAAACCACAACCAGCACAACCAGAAAAAAATCAAGAAAGTGTTCCTGGACAATGGACAGGATGGTTCATGGGAGATGGTGACGAAGTTGGCAAACATTTACAAGAATTAGCGAAAAAAGAAAATGGTGATGAACAAATAAAAAACTTTAGTGATGCTATGCGAACTTGGGGTAAACAATTTGATGAAAGATTTAATTTAAAACAAAAAATAGGTAGAATTGTTTACGCTGGTGGTGATGATTTTTTAGGAATTATTTATAGTAATAATCCTCAAAAACCCATTTCCCCATTAACAGCGTATGAATGGTTATTAACGTTAAATGAGACATGGCAAAAACACCAACAGAAAATAACTGTCAGTGTCGGTTTTGTCTGGGTTGCAGGTAGCGTACCTCAGCGAGATGTTTTACAACATTGTCGGGAAGCGGAAAAAGTAGCCAAATCTCTAGGAAGAGATAGAGTAACTATTCGGGTGGTTTTTAATAGTGGTCAATATATCCAGTGGACTTGTCCCTGGTGTTATTTGGGGATTTTAAAGAAGTATCGAGATAGGGATAAAAATTCCAATTGGAGTCATATTTATCAAGACTTAGCTTATTTAGAATCTCGCCGAGTATTTGATATTGAAAATGCCAAGGAAGCATACAATGTTAAACAAACAGCATTAAATTTTTTTGATCTCTATTTTCCCGGAGAAGGTCAAAAATTAATCATTGATATCAAGGATGGTAAAACCATAAATGATCAAAAGAATGAATTAGCTAAAAAACTCGCTGGTTTTAGCGATGATAGCAATGAAATTGATCGGTCAAAAGCCATTGTTGATTGGATTACAGATTTAGTTAAAGTAGGTTGGCATTTATGTTCAAATACTTAATTAGTATTAACCCTTTAGGTTTGATGTATGGTAGTGCTGGGGCGTTTTTATCACCAGAAAATTTGGTAGGCCGTTCCGGTGCTAAATTTCCTCCCGATGCTGCTACCTTAGCAGGTTTAATGTTTAGCATTAACAAAGTTAACGAAAAATTTACTCAACAAACCTTGAGAGATAATCTTTATGTTGCAGGTCCGTTTTGGGCAAAATCAACTAATATAAGTACAAAACAAAACTTTTTTATTCCCATACCTTGGCATAAAATCATATCTAAAAAAGGTTTTGGAGAATGGAAAATAGAAAATAATCAGTGGAAACTGGAAAAAAACATAGACGCAGACAAACCTGAAGCTGATTATCGTTGGCAAACTATAGAATCTTGGAACACATCAGCAAAAGGACTAAAAACGAGTAATCAATCAATTGCTGATAATCCTTGGAAATTTGGTTCTTTGATTCATCCCAAAATTCAACCATCAGAACGGTGTGTAGTCAAATCTGATGGACTCTTTTTAGAGAACTCTGCACAAATACCTGATGATGTTTGTTTAGTTTATTTATCCACATATCCTATTGATAACGGTTGGTATAAATTTGGAGGAGAAAATCACATTGTAGAAATATCTTGTGATGAAATATCACCAAAAATCATAAAACTTTTAAATCAACCCATCGGTAAAAGTTTTGCATTAATAACACCGGGAGTCTGGGGTTCTAACCGAATCTCTCACCGTCAACCCCAACCAGAGGATCATAGTTTTCCTGAAACTGTGCAGATGCTAACAGATAAACCTGTTCCCTATCGTTTCCGTTCCCAAGGAACATTAGGAAGAGGACGTTATGCTGTTCCTGCGGGTAGTGTTTACGTACTCAAAGAACCTATTAATAAACCTTGGTGGGAATGGGACGAGAAATGGTTTCCTAATGAAGGTTACAGTCTTAAAAAACTCGGTTGTGGTTTGTGTTTACCAGTAGAAATTGAAGGAGTTAACTAAAATGTATACCAAAACCTATGGAATTATCGAAACCTTAGCACCCCTCCATGTTGGTGCAACCGCAGGAGAAGAAAGCGGAAATTTAAACTTGATTTTCCGTGATCAATTTACCCAAACTGGTATCATTCCCGGTAGTTCAATTCGTGGTCGTTTACGTTCAGAAATGCGTAATGATCAAAGTGAAAATGAAGCCAATTATTGGTATGGTAACGGTGCAGACGATGACAAAAATAACGAATCTATCGTTAAATTTGAATATGCTTCTATAGTTTGGATTCCCGTTTTTTGCCCAGGTCAACCTATTGTATGGGTAACTTGTCAGCGATTATTAAAACGTTATCAAAGAATAGCAGGTGATACCATTGTTAAAGTTAATGGACAAGATCAACATCTCAAAGACATCACAATTCCTAATCTTTATACAGGTTCAACCAACCTAGTCGCAAAACAAGCAACAGGAGGTAAAAGAACGATCTTCTTTAATTTAGGTTTCTTAGAAATTAACAAAACACAAGACTTATCACCTTGGTTTCCTGACCAGCAACAACAACCATCAGTCGTAGTTGCTGATAGTGATATTGGTATGATTCATGATATGGCATTATATCGCCAAAGTCGTGTCCGTCTCAAACCAGATCAAAAAGTAGTCGAAGGTGGGGGGTTTTTCAACACCGAAGCATTGCCCGAAGGAACTATTTTAGTATTTCCTATTGCTATTAGAGATGATAAATCAGGTAAAAAATGGCAACCTTTCACTATTGGCAAAACCGCAGATATTTATTTAGGTGGTTTAGAATCAATTGGTTTAGGTCATTGTGAATTAACTATCAAAGGAGAATAAAAAATGACTTGGCAATCTTATAACTTAGACCAAAAAGCACAAAAATTAGTCCTCATCTACCGGGATAAAAAAGGTGTCATCGGTCAATCTCATAAAATGAGAAGTACCGTAGCTTATGGTTTAGAAAGATTTTGGGGTGAACATTTACGACTCTTACCTAAAGAACCAGACAAAGGTAAATATTGGCGTGATACTTGGACAACTTTTGTGGGAATTATGAAACAAGCAGGAATTAAATTACCTGAAGATCAAGTTGATGGTAGTAATACCCGACAAGTACAAGATTATGCTTCTAGATTATGGAGTTTAGATATTGAAGATCAACGCATTTGTTTAGCAGTATTGACTCAATTTTGTGACAGTTTAGTTTGGTGGACTCAACGTTATAAAAAACCAGGTGATAGTGATGCCGAACAGTAATGAAGTACCCTTAATGTTTCAAGCACAAATTAGCGGTAGGGGACAAATTCAATATATTCAACAACCTAAACAGTCTGAAAGATGGGTTGATGAATGGCTAGAAGCTACCGCTATCAAGCCTCCTAATTTTAGTCATCATGTCAGAACAAAGGAATATAAAATTAGTTGGCGGTTGCTTTCTAATAGTGGTCAAGATGATGATTTTATCCGTCCTGTAATTGCGGCTAATGGGTTTCCCTATTACCCTGGTGCGAGTATGAAAGGTGCATTTTTAAGACATTGTACCCCTGCACAAGCTATTAGATATTGTGGTTATCAAAATAGTAGTGAAACTAAACCGGGAATATTACGTTTTCATGGTGCATTTCCCCAAGATGCAACTTGGAAAGAAGAACCTTTAATTGATGTAGTTCACCCCCAAGAAAATTGGCAAGTAAAAAACAGTGATTCCCATGCTGCATTTTTGCAAATTTCCCTTTATGCACCAACCTTAGTTTTTGGTATTTCTAGCACTATTGAATTAGAGGATAGTGAATGGGAAACTATTTGGAGTATTTGGGATCAAGCGATAGAAAGGGGTATTGGTTCTAGGGTAAGTGCGGGTTATGGTCAACCTATTAATCACCCAGAAACTAAGTTATTTACTGTGAATTTAAAAGGACAAGGTTTAGCCTCACAATTAATAGATAAAACTGGTGAATTTCGCCCCAATATGTTTAAAGCTGCTTTACGGGGTCATACTTTACGGTTATTTAGTGGGGTGACAGATGAAAATACAGCACAAGAATTAACTAAGGAACTGTGGGGAGGTTTTGCAGGTACTAAAGGTGCAGTAGTGGGAGATTTAGGTATTGCTTTTCATGCTGAAAGTTTAGTCATGGGTGAGTTTACCTATAATCACAATAGAATATCTATGCCTACCTATGATTTAAAAAAAGGTACTTTAACTATTCTCTGTATGAAAAATCATGCAGATGAATATAGAAAGCAATTGAGAATTTTAGCTAAAGCAATTTTGCGATTTTCTCTATTAATAGGTGGTTTTGGTAAATCATCCCGCAGGGTAGATCATAGAATCTTTTTCCCTAAATATTTCGACTATGAAGATAAACCTATGATTGGTTGTCAATGGGGATTTACTCAAGAATCAGAAGCATATTATTTTCCTGTGAATAATATTAACCACATCAAAAATATTATTGAGAATGTTCGCAAAGCTGTCAATAATTGGTTGGTTTTTAAAGGTAAATCTCAAAATTATCAACGAAATGCTTGGCGGGAATGTTTTCATCCTGAAAATGTACAAATTTGGGGACGTTTAGCGGTAGATAAAGAAGATAGTTTAGCAGTGGGCTGGTTTCATGGAAATTATAGAGGTACTCAATCAATTAAACGTTCTAAATTGACTGGGGAAATGGGAAAAATTGGCAGAATTTACCATCGAATGTATCCCCATTATAAAATCAGGGAAGATCAGATGGTTCGCCAACGAGGATATGTAGAGTTATTAACCATCTTTCCTGATAAAAGAGATGAAACTACTAAACAGTTTTTAGCTTTTTTACCAACAAGTGGGTTTGAAAAATTGTGGGGTGTGTAATCAAGATCCCGGACTTCTATGATTAATTAAAATAGAAGTCCGACATCTATCTGCAAATTTGATTAAATAAAAATTTGATTAAGTAAAAATTTGATTAAATAAATTTTCAGGAGTTGAAAAAATGAGTATTTGGATTGTAACTACTGGCAATAGTGATGTTATCCTAACACACAATCAGACTTGGGGAGATTTACACCATGAAGCAAGTGATAAATTAGAATGTTCTGATTTTGCACAAGCTGATCCCAGAGATTCTAACGATCACAATGCTGGGTATACAGTACCAGCAAGAGTTCTCGGTATAGTTTATGAAAATCAAAAAGAATACTATGAACAAGATTTAAAATTTCCATTGTTAGATACTTATCAAAAATATCTCACAGCAAATAATGTGGAAATTGAGAGAATTATTGTCTTATTAACAGATCAATCTCAAATCTTTAGCACACAAGAACAAAGAATACACCCAAGATCACCTTATTGGAAAGATACTTGTACTCTGAAACCTGTATTAGAGTGGTATTTCCAAAATTCAGAAATTAGCTGTACACCAGAATTTGAATATTTTATTCCTTCTAATAATGCTGCTGGTATTGATAACTGGGATGCTACTTTATCTTTGGTGGAAACAAAGTTAACACAGTTAATAACAGAGTTAAATATTGACACTAACCAGGAAGTGTATGTTAGTCATCAAGCGGGAACTCCCGCAGTTTCTTCTGCTGTGCAGTTTGTGAGTATTGGAAAGTTTAAAAAGGTTAAATTTTTAGTTGCTAATGAATATTTTGATCCTGAAGATTATGATATTAAATCTCAATCTAAAATCATTGAAAGTTCCCGTTATCAAAGAAGTGTACAAATTCAAAAAGCTAAACAGTTAATTGAAAGTGGTTTACCAGGTGCTGCTCTAAATATTTTGGATACCATTGATGTAGATGAAAACCTTAAACAAGATTTAAGAAATTTAGTGAGATTCTTCAATATAGAAAGTGAATTAGCCAAAAGTGGAAAATTTGATTCAGGATTAGCTATAGAACGAGTAATAAATGCTTTAGAACTTGTTAGTTGTTACTTTCAAGAGCAAAGTTATATTCAAGGTATAACTTTATTATCTGCTGCTCATGAAACTTTTCTCAAAGCAGCAATCATGAAAGAATTATCTAAGAAATATTCTTACTTTAATTTATCTATTAATGGAAATACTAAGCGATTACAGGTAATAAAAGTGATTGAATGGACTAAGGCTGGTTTAAGTTTTGCGAAAGATCCTAAAGATAACGAGGTCTGGGAGTTAGATAATCATTTAAAAAGATTACTTGGTATAAATATAAAAAATATTAAGTCTTATAAACTTGATATTTTACAACAGTTGTCTTTTCCAACTGATAATCTTGAATTATCTAGAAAATTAAATAAAGTTGAGCATGGGGATTTTAAAATAATTGGCAGTAATACAGGTATGCTGGCATGGCTAAAACAATTATCATCAGATTTTGCATCTTGGAAACTCATGGAATTTATAGGTCGGTATGATAGAGAATTTGAAGAAGATAGACGTAATCAACTAATGCACAATTTAGTTGGAGCCAAGCCAAAAGAAGTAATTAAATATTTGATGGGTAATCAAAATAGTCCACAATATACTGATAATCATGCGAGTGTAGTTAACGCTTATGAAGAAGAAGTTAAAAAACCATTTTTAAAGCAAATCAATAAATTAGGATTGCCTTACAAAGAAAGTGATTTACGTAAACAACTACAAGAAATAGCTAGTAAGCTAAGTTAAATTACTAAGTATGATGCAAAGTATCCTGCATTTTTCATAACATTCACACAATAGACATCTCCAGAAAAGAAATTATGGAACCTATTTATTGGGGCAGGTCGAAGCATTTGGGATATCTAGATGTCTGATTTTTCCGTTAAATTATCGCCCTGTAAGGGCGAAGCATTCGGAAAATATCCTTTGGTGAATACCGATCATTAATCGCTCGAATGCTTCGCCCCTACTTCGCCCCTACAACTTATGACAAATTAATACATTCTATTTTGGAGATGTCTAGTGAAAGATGCTACTAAACCCAGATATTTTAATAATGTTTTCCTGATACCAACATAATGCGATCGCTCAAATGCTAATTATTTCTTTCTGACAAAATACCTCTAGACACCACAGGGGAAAAGAGACTAAAATAGAGCGATCGCTTCCTCCATAGGGAATAAAAATAGAGTAGATTCCAGATCAATAAGATACAGAATCTAAATTGAAACCTCAACCGACTTAGGATTACCTTAGCAATGACAGACAGAGATCCATACATTTATAGAATCAAATCAGTTCAAAAAATCGTAGATGGCGACACTATTGATGCTGATATTGACCTTGGTTTTGATATCTCCCTGACTAAGCGCATTCGTCTTGATGGTATTGATACCCCAGAAACGAGAACAACGAATACTGATGAAAAAAAACTTGGTCTTGAAGCTAAAGAATGGCTAAAAAAACAACTAGACAGTAAACATCAAATTCTGGTTAAAACAAAACTTCCAGACAGCACAGAAAAATATGGGAGAATACTGGGCAGGTTATACGTTGACGATGTATGTCTTAATGATCTGATGATTGCCGAAGGATATGCTTGGAAATATGATGGTGGCACAAAAAACAAAGACTTTGAACAACTGAAAGAAATTCGTAGATTAAAAGGAAATTAACAAAGTAATCAACAACCCGATCCCCGACTTCTATTTTTAATTATCCCTTGCATGATAAAAATTATATCAGAAATCGGGGATATTTCTGCAATGATATCGCGGACTTTTACACCAGTTTCCGAAGATATCGAGTACCCATTTAGCAGGCAAGACTTGTACTAATCTTGTCGAAGTATGCCTGTTTTTTCATATCAGGAGTTTATCAAATGGATGAGTTTATGCAAGCTGCAATTAGCGAAGCCAAACAAGGCAGAAATGAGGGCGGAATCCCCATTGGGTCTGTTTTGGTCAAAGATGGGAAAATCCTTGGTAGAGGTCATAATAAACGGGTTCAAGATGGTGATCCTGTCACCCATGCGGAAATTGATTGTTTAAGAAATGCGGGGAGAATTGGTAATTATAAAGGTACAACTTTATATTCTACATTAATGCCATGTTATTTGTGTGCCGGTGCTGTGGTGCAGTTTGGGATTAAAAAAGTAATTGCAGGAGAGTCGAGAACTTTTCCTGGTGCAAAAGAATTTATGGTTTCTCATGGTGTGGAAATTATAGATTTAAACCTGGATGAATGTGAACAAATGATGAGTCAATTTATAGCAGAAAAACCTGAATTATGGAATGAAGATATAGGAGTTTAAAGAAGTCAGGAGTCAGGAGTCAAAATTTTGGATTTCCCTCGTTTCCAGTCTCTGACTGGGAATGCTATCATAGAGTCTCTGACTCTAATTTAACTAAAGGTAAAGCCTTTAATAATTCATTCCCATACTCTGTATGGGAACGAGTAAAACGAGTAAAACGAGTAAATTACGAATTACAAATTACGAATTACAAATTACGAATTTCTCCAAAGTAATTCTATCAGGTAAAGAACTCTGCGCCCCTAATTTTGTAGTTGCTAAAGCCCCTGCTGCTGCACCCCAAACTACTGCTTCTTTTAAAGGCTTACCGGGTCTTTATTTATCAGGTTTTTGGCTTTATTTGGGATTAACTCAATTCATCTAAATATCCAATAACCCGTAACGCTTTTGCAAATCTAATAATTTCATCCTTGCTTCTCCTGCATTATCCGCTAAATCCGCAAATTCCACAAACCTTCTTAACTCTTTTCTTAACAAATTGCGTTCCACCTCTATTGCTTCTCGATCCAAATCAGGAGGTAAAACAATCATATCAAAAATCGTCGCTCTATCCTTACCAGGATGGGGACGTAAAACCCTACCACGACGCTGGATAAATTGACGGGGATTCCCAGAACTTGATAAAATCACCGCAGTTTGAATAGCGGGAATATCCACACCTTCATCTAAACAACGAATAGCAACTAAACCTTGTAATTCTCCGCTTTCAAATTGTTCTCTTAAAATTTCCCGTTCTTGTAAAGAAGTATGTGCGGTGTAGGTGCTGACTTTGTAACCTAACTCTCCTCCTAAAATTCTCGCTACTTCCTTCAACTGACGCAAAGATGAACGGTGTCCGCTTTCCTGTGAACCATCGCTACAATAAAATAAAGTATGGCTGGTATCCAGACGATTTAACATTAATTCTTTCAAAGTTACTAATTTATTTTCTGCTGCACCTACTAACCTAGAACGTTTTATTAATAAGGATTTAATATCTTCAATATTTTCAAAATCGTCGATACCCCCTTCTTCTCGTTCTCTATATTGTAGCGATCGCCCTATTCTTTTAGTCAACTTCAAATAATTAATACTTTCAACTTCCGTTAATTCCACTAGAAGAGGATAATATAGATAATGAACTAAAGCACCTTGATTTATGGCATTCTGCAAACTAAACTCCGGTTGTAAAACAGAACCAAAATAATCAAATAAAGACTCCGTACCTCCATCATCAAAATATCTTTCTGGGGTAGCAGACAAAGCGAGACGTAAACCGATATTCCGAGGTAAACTTTCTTCTAACCTGGGTGCGCCTAAATTATGCGCTTCATCACCAATAATTAAAGTTTTAGGTGTAAAATATTTAAGTTGAGATTGCAACCCCTCACTAATTAAAGTCGAGTTAGTGGTGATGACAGTGACGAAATTTTGAGAACCGGAACGCAGATTATATAATTGCGTTGAAAGTTGACTTTGCCAAGTGCGTAAATTCTCGAAAGCCAAAATCGGTTGTAAGTTAAATTTCTCACATTCTCTACCCCATTGACTAACCAAATGACGGTAAGGACACACCACCAACAAGACTTGTAAACCTATTTGTTGGTATAATTCACAGGCGATCGCCAAAGCAGTAATCGTTTTCCCACTACCAGTAGCCATTTTCAAAGTCCCTCGACCATTATTAGCAAACCAGCTAGTAATAGCTTGACGCTGATATCCCCGCATTTGCAAAGATACAGGCATTTTTGGACATCCTGGTAAAGACGACTGAACATGATAACTACCCTGATTTTCCCTGACAAAAGGCAACTTGAGAGAGAAAGCAGGAGGTTTTTGTTTCTGTATTGGCGATCGCGTGAGGTACATAAGGAGTTCAGTAGTTCAGTAGTTCAGTAGTTCAGTAGTTTGGGAGTTCAGGAAGAAGAATTAATATTTTTCCCAGTCACCAGTCACCAGTCACCAGTCCCTAGTCCCTAATTATAATTTCTCCACACACCAACCAAAGAACCCTGTACCTGTACTTGCATAGCGGGTACTTCGATAGGTTGATATTTTGGGTTTGCAGGTTTGAGAGTGACAGTATCTTCTTCCAGATAAAAACGTTTTAAAGTTGTACCGTATCCTTCCACCCTAGCGGCAACAATCGTACCATTTTTTAACTGATTGGGTTCGAGTACGGGACGCAAAAACACCACATCACCATCAGCAATTAAATCTTCAATCATGCTATCACCCGTTACCCGCAAAGCATAGCTGCGGGGAGGTAGAGATAAATTAGCCAAGTCTAAATATTCATGTTCCACCGCATCGGTAAAAGGTTCAATTAAACCACCAGCAGCTATAGTTCCTAAAATGGGTACACCTTGCTTAGTCGGCCGCAAAATTCTAATTGTTCGCGCTTTCCCTTCATTCCAGTCAATGTATCCCTTATTGCGTAAATGTTCCAAACGACTTTGAATAGGTGCAGGTGACTTGAGATTCATCGCTTGCATCATCTGGCGAATAGATGGCGAATACTGATTAATACGGATATATTCTACCAACCATTCATACAATTCTTGTTGGACTGCTGTTAGTTTTTCCATTGTTTTATCGGGAAGTAATTACAAATGTCCCTAGAGCATTTGTACTACAAAAATCTTCCCTTAACAAGATTGATTTAAATATTTCTCAAGAATAAATCAATATCTTTCTTCAGCACTTGCGACTATTAACCAGTAATTTTAGTGAAATAGAGTTATATTTATCAATTTTTTCCTTAAATTGGTGATTGGTGATGGTGATTGGTAATTGGTAATTGGTAATTGGTAAAAAACTCTTAACTATCAACTGTCAACTATCAACTGTCAACTGTCAACTGTCAACTATCAACTATCAACTATCACCAATCACCATTCTTTCACTTTGCCCCTAAAATACTAGCAAGTAAAGCTTTTTGGGCGTGTAATCTATTTTCTGCCTGATCCCAAACTTTTGATTGAGAACCTTCGATAACTTCATCGGTAATTTCTTCACCACGATGGGCTGGTAGACAGTGTAAAACAATTGCTGCGGGATCGGCAAAACTTAATAATTGTTGGGAAATTTGATAAGGTTGGAAGATAGGAAGACGGTTATCAGCTTCCGATTCTTGTCCCATACTTGCCCAAACATCAGTATAAAGAACCTGTGCGCCTTTAGCTGCTGCGGCTGCATCATGGGTGAGAATAACTTCAGTTTTATGATCAGCGATCGCCCTAGCTTTTTCTACAATTTCCGCATCTGGGGCATATCCTGAAGGAAAAGCTACTCTCACATTCATTCCCATCAAAGCACAACCCAACATGAGAGAATTAGCCACATTATTACCATCCCCCACATAGGTCAGAGTTAAACCTGCCAGAGAGCCAAAACATTCTTGAATAGTTAATAAATCAGCTAAAATCTGACAAGGATGCTCTAAATCTGTCAGAGCATTAATTACCGGAATTTTGGCATAATTAGCAAAAATTTCCAACTCCTGCTGGGCAAAAGTTCTAATAGCGAGGATATCCAAATAACGATCCAATACCCTAGCGGTATCCTGTACAGGTTCACCCCGACTCACTTGGGTAACATTAGGGTTCAGGTCAATAACCTGGCCACCCAGTTGATACATTGCCACAGTAAAACTAACCCTGGTGCGGGTGGAAGCCTTGGAGAATAACAAACCCAAAACCTTGTTACAATGTAACGTTAGCTTTTGTGACTTGAGTAAAGCTGCCATTTCTAGAAGTTCTTGCAGTTCTGGGGAACTCAGATCCGCCAAACCTAATAAATCTCGTCCGATCAATGCTGCCATGCTGATGATTTGTATATTATGGTGATGTTTTCTGTGTCTTCACTCAGCCGCGTCAACAGGAATACAGTCTTAAAACTCTACCAAATTATTGTTACCTGAATCTACTGGATTGTAGTTAGCTTGGTGATACATCAGCAGTTATGGGATTTTGGATTTTGGATAGACTTGACAGTTAACCCAGGTAAAAAACCAGGGAAAAAAATTTTTTCGGAAAACTACTAGACAAATAATTTATTTATGCTATTATTATAAATCGGTGGGCAATTCAAAAGCTCCAACACGCCAGCATAGCACAGCGGTAGTGCATCCGACTTGTAATCGGAAGGTCGTCAGTTCAATCCTGACTGCTGGCTTTTTTATTTAAATAAACACATATAGAAACTATAGAAACGAATTTAGTGTTTTATTGTTTAACCTGCCTAAATCCAATTTAGGTATCATCAAATGCTAACATCATTCTTTTTATAGGAAAGCAATATGCAAACAAATCAATCACTATCTTTTCCCAGTATGGGATGTGGAACATGGGCTTGGGGTAATCAACTCCTGTGGGGATATAATGAAAGCATGGATGACCAATTACAACAGGTATTTAGTCTTTGTGTGAGTAATGGTGTCACCTTATTTGATACAGGAGACTCCTATGGTACAGGAAGATTAAATGGACGTAGTGAGTCACTTTTAGGTAAGTTTAGCAAAGAATATCAAGGATTAAATCAAGATCATATTTGTATTGCGACAAAATTAGCAGCTTATCCTTGGAGATGGACAAGAAAATCAATTATTTCTGCTTGTCATGCTTCTGCGAAAAGATTAGGAAAAAACGTTGATTTAGTGCAGATGCACTGGTCTACAGCTAATTATGCACCTTGGCAAGAAGTAGGTTTATTAGACGGTTTAGCTGATTTATATGAACAAGGTTTAGTTAAAGGTGTAGGATTATCTAATTACGGTACAAAAAGATTATTATGGGTACATAAAAGATTTCAGGAAAGGGGAATACCGCTAAAAACTTTGCAGGTACAATATTCTTTATTATCTACCTATCCAGTGACGGAATTAGGTTTAAAAGATGTATGTGATGATTTAGGAATTAAATTAATTGCTTATAGTCCTTTAGCTTTGGGTTTATTAACAGGTAAATTTTCGGAAAATGGCAAGTTTCCTAAAGGTGTAAGGGGGTTTTTATTTAAACAAATTTTACCAGGGATTCAAGGAGTTTTAGGAACTTTAAGAGAAATAGCAACTCAGAGAAATAAAACCATGTCACAGGTTGCTATTAACTGGTGTATTTGTAAAGGTGCAATTCCTATTCCTGGAGCGAAAAATTTAGAACAAGCACAACAAAATATCGGTGCTTTGGGTTGGTTGTTGAGTGATGGGGAAGTTGCAGAGTTGGATAGTGCTGCTGCTAAGTCACAGAAGAAGATGGTGCAGAATATTTTTCAGACAAGATAGTAATAATGATGTTTATTGATATATCAATTTACTCAACTATCCAACAAATCATGCCAATTTTCTAAAGGGAAATCCCAAGCTTGTTGTATACGTTGAAAATCTGTATCTGCGGAAACAACTGTGAGATAATTTTCAATAGCAGAATCCCCAAAAATGACAGAACTACAGTGATTTGTGTCCAAAAGGTATATCATTAAAATTCCGCCAACCCACGGGAAGATTCTACTATTTCTAAACATTCCTTCAGATCATCACCAACCCATTTTCCAGCATGACGAAGAATAGATTTTCCTGATCCTGGACGATGAGGAGGTTTAGACTCTTTTTGTTTAAGTGACCGGATAATCTTCAGTGTTTCTTTAAGCTCTGTTTCTGACATTGAATTAATTTCTTGTATTAGTAATTCTTTGGTTGTCATAATTTTTATCCTCATAAATCCTAATTCAGGGATGTTGAATAAATCTCAAAACATTGCAGGTAAGCTGTTTTAAGTTACAAGCAGATAATTTGGATTATGGTTATTTAGTAGAATGGGCAGAATTTTTAGATTTGGTTGATGAGTTTAGTGAAGTATTAAATCAAGCTGGAATATAAAATTATCATTTAGTATGATTTAAAATTAATCTTACACCCCCAATAACCTCTCCACCGAAATAACCACATCAGGAAAAGCTAAAGTACGAATTTCACCAGCTTTGAAAATTTCTCGACTTTGATAAACTGCATCACTCGGAACTCGAAAAACAATCAATTCCATATTCCGCAAATTAATTATCCAATATTCGGGAATACCTGCGGAAGCATAAACTTTAGTTTTAACTTCCAAATCTTTACTTAAACTAGAATCTGAATATTCAATTACCCAAAATATATTTTCTGGATAAGGATGATGTTCGCGGTAATCTTTTCCTAAACGTTGAACAATAGCAATATCTGGTTCTGGTTCGGAATTAGTTTCTGGGATAGTAATTGGTTTAGCTTGACGAACTTTTGCTTTTTGTCCAAGTAAATAAATTAAATATTCTCCTGCTTCATCACTAGAATAAGCATGATATTCTCCTTCGGGAGCCATTTCTACTATTTCCCCATTAATTAACTCAACATTACGATCTGCTAAAATACCAGTGGCAATTATTTGATGATAATCTTTAATAGTCCATTTTACAGTAGTTACATTCATAGCAGTTCTCCATCTGCTTTATTCCCATTGTAACTTCATTGATGACAAAATTAAATTCCCAGATTAAATTATTAGCTCCAAAATTTGCTAAACTCCAAAATCGGGAAAGATTAAAATATTGGTTATTGGGAGCGATCGCACAGTGATTCAAGGTGAAGGTACAATCAATGTAGAAAATGTCAACCCCCAGGATTATACATGGAAGTTCTGGCCAGTTGTCCCCCTTTATCCCTACGGAAAACGTCGCACTATTCGCAAAGAAGTAGTTAAGGATACTATCTGGATCTTTGATCAGATGCAAGGGGTTTTCTATGTAGTTGTACCCATCCGCATGACGGTGGTAAAGTTAGAAAAAGGCGGTTTATTGGTTTATGCACCTGTCGCACCCACAAAAGAATGTATCCGGTTAGTAAATGAGTTGGTAGCAGAACACGGAGAAGTAAAGTATATAATTTTGCCCACCATCTCAGGAATAGAACATAAAGTATTTGTCGGACCCTTTGCGCGATATTTTCCTACAGCACAGATATTTGTAGCACCAGAACAATGGAGTTTTCCCGTAAATTTACCTTTAAGTTGGTTGGGTTTACCATCAAACCGGACGCAGATATTACCCGCAGATAGTAGTCAAGTACCGTTTGCTGATGAGTTTGATTATGAGATATTGGGACCCATTGATTTGGGTCCTGGGAAGTTTGCAGAAGTGGCATTTTTCCACAGGCGATCGCACAATCTCTTGCTCACAGATACCATAGTTTCCGTACCCGCAGAACCACCAGCAATAGTTCAACTTGATCCCTATCCGTTGCTGTACCACGCCAAAGATCAAGCATACAATATTATAGCCGATACAGCAGAAAACCGCCGCAAAGGATGGCAACGTATTACATTATTTGCCTTTTACTTCCGTCCCAGCGTAGTGGATGTACCCAAGTGGAAAGATGTATTTAGAGATGCCTGGAAAGCACCAGAACGCAGCCTAAAAACATATTTTGGCTTTTTCCCCTTCCAATGGCGAAAAGACTGGGAAAGGTCTTATGAAGCATTAAGAGGAGATGGGCGGATATTTGTGGCACCGGTTTTACAGAGTTTAATATTAAATCGCGAACCCCAGGAAACAATAAATTGGGCTGATAAAGTGGCACAATGGGATTTTCAATGGATAATTCCCTGTCATTTTGATGCACCTATTAAAGCGGAACCGCAACAATTTAGAAAAGCGTTTTCTTTTTTGGAAAAATATCCCAGTGGGGGTTTAGTGAATAGTAATAGTTATCCTTTACCGGAGGATGATTTTCAGGTTTTGCGAGATATTGATCAGGGTTTGAATAGGTTTAAAATTGTGCCACCTGCGAGGGAGAAGGTGTAGGATGTCCCCTGACAAATTAATACATTCTATTTTGGAGAGGTCTAATTTAATCAGATTCGGTTTCACTACTAGGTAAAAGCAGACGAATAGCGAGGATCGCAAACCCCACAGCAGCGATCGCCTTTAAAATTCTTGTAGGAAATAACTCTGCAACTGCACCCCCAGCTAATGCTCCTAGTAAACTGGTTAATACTAAAGCACCTGCTGTACCAAAAAATATAGCTTTGCGTGATTGACCTTGACCAGAAAGAGCGATCGCCGCTAACTGACTTTTATCTCCCAACTCAGAGAGAAACACTGTAATAAAGCTTAGTCCTAAAAGATTCCAATCCATAATTTTCTCTATAACAACCAACAACTGAAAATTAACCAACAAACACATCCCAAAACAACATTACAGAAATCAACAGCAACATTACCCCTGCTGATTTTTCCACAGTTTTCGGACTCAGTTTACTCGCAATAAAACCACCAAGCAGCACACCTAATAAACTGGTAGTAACTAAAGCAGTTCCCGAACCCAGAAACACTAACCAAGGTGCATGAGATTCCGCACTCATTAACAACGTTGATAATTGGGTTTTATCACCAATTTCCGCTAAAAATATGGTAATGAAGGTAGTTCCCAACACCATCCATACTGATTGCTGTTTTTTGTTTGCAGGTTGAGCAGTATTTTCTGGTACTGGTGACTGGGTTTCAGGTTCGGTAATGGTTACAGGTCGAGTGTCAAGTTTCACGGGTGTTAGTCTTTTCACTAAGTGGTTTTCATATTCTTTTCATTTTCTCATAATGTTGTCATAAATGGCAACACTTCAGGGAAAAAAGTTAAAATTAAAAACCAACAGCTTGATTAAAGCGGATCATTTCCAAACTGCGATCACTGTGCTTATACCCATCAAGAAGCAATATCAAGCAAATAACAGTATTTATTTTTTATATGAAGATTTATGAAGATTTATGAAGATTGTTGATGAGAGTATCCGCTTAATTAATGATATTAAAAAGTAATCCAAAACAAAATCTCTGATCACAACTTTGAGTGCTACAATACCCGATATAGAGCGAATGGAAGATATTCATGTAAGAAGTTCTTTTAGATTCTCTATATAATTGCTTGTTAAAAAAAATAAAAAGTATGAAAATACAGAGTTTTAAATTCAGTAATAATAAAGAAAATTGGCACATTGAGGAAGTTAAATTTCAGGATCTCAATTTACTTGTCGGTGGTTCTGGAGTTGGAAAGACAAGAATTTTAAAGGCACTTGACTTGATTTGTGATGTTGCAATAGGTAGGAATCGTAATTTAGATGATTTGGAATGGAGTATCAATTTCTCTCATTTAGGACAAAATTATAGTTGGAAGTTAAAAAGTTCCTCTTTCAAGGACACAGAAATTCTTACAAATGAGTCAGAACAAGCTGAAATTGTGTATGAAAAATTAGTTCGATATGATGATGATTCTGAAATAGAGATACTTCTTCGCACTACTTCTGATTCAAAGTTCAATAATGAAAAATTACCTAAGTTGAAAAGAACTGAAAGTGCAATTAGTCTTCTTTCAGAAGAAGATTTGATTATTCCAGTAGGTAAAGCATTTGATAGATTTATATTCAACTCCGAAATTCCTCAAGAATTAATGTTTAATAATGGGTATGATCCTGCTAAAATAGAGTTGTCAGATAAAATAAAAATAAATATTTACGATTTTCAAGAATATTTTGCTGGCGCTCCACCCGTCCTGAAGGCTTTTTGTTGGCAGAAATTTTTTCCAGATATTTTCAATGAAATTAAAGATTATTATATTGATATTTTTACAGAATTGAAAGATGTGAGAGTTAGTAGTGAAAGAGATTCAGATGGTGATTTTCTGTTATTCTTTGAAATTCAGGAGAACGGTTTAGAAGACTGGATTCCTCAACAGCGAATTTCATCAGGTATGTTTCGTACGTTAATTTGTTTACTTGAAATAACTACTGCTCCTGAAGAGTCAGTAATTTTAATTGATGAATTTGAGAACAGTTTAGGAATTAACTGTATGGCTGAAGTAACAGACTTCATCCTTGATAAATCCCCAGATATACAGTTTATACTTACTAGCCATCATCCATATATTATCAATAATATTCCTTGGGATACGTGGCAAATAGTTAGTAAATCTGGAAACAAAGTCAGAGTCAGAAAAGCTTTAAATATTCCAGAACTTAATACAGCTTCTAGTTTGGATAAGTTTACTCAATTAGTTAATTTACTTGATAGTGAGGAAGTTTCTGAGTGAATCTTTTATTTTTAGTAGAGGGGGGAAAAACTGAACCAAAGGTATATAAAGCATGGTTAAAATATTTATTTCCTAGCTTAACTTTTGTTGTCAGACCTGAAGATATGACGATGAATACCTGTCGAATTATCGCAGGTGATGGCTATCCAAATATGGTGAGTAAGCCTAAGCAATATCCAGGAGTTTCTCGACTGGAAGCCTGTCTAATTGATATAGAAACATTCGGTAATGTCAATCATTTTTTTATATGTATTGACTCCGAAGAAAATTCTTATATAGGGGTTGCTGAGAAAGTCTTTCCGTGAGGGCATAGGAGTCAGGAGTCAGGAGTCAGGAGTCAGGAGGAGATTTGAAAATTTCTTTGCCATCTCTTGAAATCCCAAAAAATGCACACTTTTTCCG
>NZ_BJCE01000035.1:0-32709 GCF_005402885.1 Sphaerospermopsis reniformis | reverse complement strand
CCTGAATGGTGTAAAGATGCGCCATATCAAATTAAATCTATTGCCATTAAAGATGCTTGCCAAGCTGTTAAAAATGCTAAGAAAAAGTATATTAATGGTGGTGGAATTAGCAGGTGTAGATTCAGAACCAAAAAAGATCCTGTGCAGTCTTGTTATATTCCCAAATCTGCCGTAAAAGATGCAGGAATTTATCACACTGTGTTAGGAGAGCTAAAATATAAAGATCCTCTCCCTGATGGGTTTGGAGATTGTAGATTAGTCTCATTTTACGGAGATTATTACATCTGCTTACCAATAGAAAGTCTACGGCATAAAACCGAGAACCAAGGTCGTGTTGTAGCTTTAGATCCCGGAATTAGAAATTTTTTAACCTTCTTTGCGGATAATTGCTTTGGATGGTTAGGCGAAAATGCTAATCTAAGAACCCAGAAACTTTGTTTCAAATTAGATAAGTTAATTAGCAAAATATCTAAGGCTAAGAGCAAACAGAAGAAGAGATTAAAAAATGCAGCAACTCGGCTAAGAGGAAAGATTAAATATCTAGTAGACGAGTTGCATAAAAAGACAGCTAGATTTTTGGTTGATAATTTTGATGTGATTCTACTTCCTACTTTTGAGACATCTATGATGTCTAGAAAAGTCAAGAGAAGGATTAAGTCTAAATCAGTCCGACAAATGCTTACTTTAAGTCACTACAAATTCAAGCAATTTATCAAACATAAAGCGCACGAATTTAATAAAATAGTGGTTGATGTTAATGAAGCATACACTTCAAAAACAGTAAGTTGGACTGGTGAAATCATCAATAATCTAGGGGGATCTAAAACTATCAAATCTCGGATAGATGGTAAAACTATGAACCGAGATTTGAATGGTGCGCGAGGAATTTATGTCTCGGCTTGCGCTCGACACAAGTCTTCGTGCATTGGTTGATACGCCTTGGTTGAGAGATAATCTCAACTTATGTATTTGTTAGCATTAGTTAGCAAAAAGGTATCGGCTCTAGTATCCTGTTAAAAAATATGCAAACAAATTCTAAATCGAATAGTGCATCCACAGTAGTGCGCTCTAAAAGAAAACGTAATTCCCCTAGAAAAATATCAACTTCTCTAGTCAGTGAGGCAGTAGTATCAACATTGGAGAAAAATTCTGGACAAAAAACAGTCACAAATACCACAAATGTGAATGGGCAGTCCAAGGATAAACACCTAAATGAGATGTCTACTGCTGCATCCACACCGATATGGTTGCTACGCTTGCACGCTGTCTATCGTTATTCCTCAGCTGCGACATTTGTATCTGTGGCTGCAACACTGGTGGTTTATGGTTTGACAGTCTATTCTCAAGAGCTTTGGAGTCAATATTACCGCACTCTGCAAAGCCTACAACGTCATGAGCGGCAGTTGAACACAATCAATGCAGCACTGATCAAAAAGATGGCTGAAGAGGGAGAAAAAGCAGAAGCAGGACTAAGATTACCAACTCCAGGGGAGACAATTTTTTTGCCACCAACATCCCCTAGTCCAAAGTCAGCATCCTCAAGTATAATTCCCAATTCACAAGTGCAGTCCCAAACTTCCTCTCCATTAGGATATTAAAATTTAAAGAGATTGGTGATTGCTAATTGATTACCCCTGTTACCTGTTCTCTATTCGCTTTTACCTGTTCCCTGTTCCCTGTTCTCTATTCCCTATTCCCTGTTCCCTATTCCCTATTCCCTATTCCCTGTTCCCTATTCCCTATTCCCTGTTCCCTAACAACTGAGAACTGACACAAAAAAACCCAATGCAGAAGTCACCAAGCCGAACAAAATTGAGAAATTTGCAGAATTTAAAGTTTACAAGGCGGCGCAAGTTCTACAAACAAGCTGTACCAGAGAATGGTTTTCCTCAAGCTCAAGCAACCAATCCCAAGTCTCGACTGTTGATAGTTTGGGGTATCTTGGTTGCTGCTGGGTTGGGGTTGGCTTTCAATTTGTATCGACTGCAAATTATTGATGGTGCAAAACTCACTCAAAGGGCAAGAAACCAGCAAATGGTGAATGAGCGTCCTTTTATACCCCGTCGCCCAGTGGTTGATCGCAATAACAATATGTTGGCCATTGACCGTCCAGTATATACCCTGTATGCCCATCCCAAACTATTTGATAAGTCTAAGGAGGAAATAGCAGAAAAAATTGCACCAATTCTCAACAAAGATGCTCGTCAGTTAGTAAAAACATTTGAAAGTAGAAGCAGCGGTATTCTGATTGCTAATGGTATTGGCGAAAATATTGCCGATCGCTTGATTTCATTCCGCTTGAATGGCTTGGAATTTATTCAAAAATATTCCCGTTTCTACCCACAAGATGATTTGGTTGCTAATGTAGTGGGCTATGTTAATCTTGACCGTCAGGGTCAGGCGGGGGTTGAATATAGTCAAGAGACACTATTGGAACGCTCCAGGCAAACAGTGCGTCTCAGTCGGGCTGGTAACGGTGCAATTATGCCAACCTATGCACCAGAAGGATTTTTGCATTCTGATGATTTAAAACTGCAACTCACTATTGATCATCGTTTACAACGGGCAGCCCGGACGGTACTCAAACAACAGATTGACAAGTTTCAGGCTAAACGCGGTGCTGTAATTGTGATGGATGCCACCGATGGTTCATTATTGGCCTTGGTTTCTCATCCTACCTATAATGCAAATCAATATTCCAAAGCAGATATTTCACTGTTTAGAAATTGGCCTGTCGCGGATCTTTATGAACCAGGTTCTACTTTTAAACCTTTAATTGTGGCGATCGCTCTGGAAAATGGTGTCATCAAACCAGAGGATGTATTTAATGACCCAGGTACTATTAAAGTCGCTGACCGCATTATCAAAAACGCAGAAATTAACAGTTTTAGACGAATTAATATTGCCGAAATTTTACAAACTTCTAGCAACGTTGGTATGGTACAAATTATCCAACGTCTGAAGCCGAGAACATATTATAACTGGTTAGAAAAACTGGGACTAGGACAAAAAATGGATACAGATTTGCCTTTTGCAGTCAGTGGCAGTCTCAAAAGGCAAGAAAAATTCCTATCCTCTAATCTAGAACCAGCAACTACTTCTTTTGGGCAAGGTTTTTCTTTGACACCTTTACAACTGGTGCAAATGCACGGCGCTTTGGCTAATGGTGGTAAATTGATAACACCCCATGTAGTTGAAGGCTTGATTGATAATCAAGGTAAAATTCACTACTCACCTAATCTACCAGCACCACGCCAGATTTTCTCACCTACAACTACCCAAAAGGTCATGGACATGATGGAAACTGTGGTTTCTCAGGGAAGTGGTAAAGCTTCTCAAATCAAAGGATACGGTATTGCAGGTAAAACCGGTACAGCCCAAAAAGCCTCTCCTAAAGGTGGATATATTCCCGGTGCAAGAATTACTAGCTTTGTGGGTATTGTCCCAGCAGAAGCCCCCCGTTATGTAGTTTTGGCAATAGTCGATGAACCAAAAGGAGCAAATGCCTATGGTGGAACTGTGACAGCGCCTATTGTTAAATCTGTAATGGAAGTGCTTATTCCTATGCAGAAGATTCCACCAAGTCAGCAGGTGACAGGTGATAATTGATAATTGATAATTGATAATTGATAGTTGTTTTTATCCAATTACCAATTACCAATTACCAATTACCAATTACCAATTACCAATTACCTCAAACATAAGTTCTCTTGATTGTTTCTTCAATTGAACCTAGATTTTCAAACATTTCAATTAGTTGATGGGATTTGGTTTTGCGATTTGCCAAAATATCTTTTAATGGGGCTAAAAATTTAATATCTGGGTCATTTTCTAGGGCATTTTCAGCAGCTTGTAAAACTTTGGTGGCATTCAGAAAAATATCATCATGATCAAATCCTGCTTTGGCTGAAATTTGATGTAAAGTTGTATCAGGTACAATAGCTCTACCTTCCAAGGTTTTATCTAAAGCCAAACCTTTTAACAGTGCCAGTAACCCTGCATAAATAGAAAAATTATCACAGCTATCACAAGCTTTAAATTCGATTCTTCCTACTTCTGCGGGAATGCGGGCAATTTTCGTTAATGAAGGTACACTTTTAATTAAATGTTCCTGGTTTTCCACAAACACTAATGTTGCTGATCTTTTGCCAGTTCTGATAAATGTCCTCACTGATAAACCTTCCCATAAACTGCCATTATAAAACGGAGAACTGTAACTAAAAGGAACAATAAAAGGACTGTAATAGGTCAGTTTTTTCCCAATATCAATTACATTTTCTATAGGCAAATCTGCTATGGAAATATTTAAATCTGGACCATAGGAAACCATGTAAATATGGGCAGTTTGTTCATCTGGATAAGCTTGTAATTGCCTAAGTTCAAAATCATTTAATGGTGGTTGGGGTTCAAAAACACAAGTATAGGGATTAAAACTGATTAAAACAGGAGAAAAACCAAAACTAGCAGCTGTCTCACGTAGTAAATAAAAACTAGCTGTTAATTCATCAATTGCACCTTGAATAGTAGAATTTATAGTAGTTCTAATTTCGATGCCTTTAGCTACACAATCAATTACTGCTTCTGAATCAGCAAATCTTTCAAAACCCTCAATATACCATCGCTTCTTTTTAATACCAGCATCACCAACCCTCAATTGTGGGTAGTCATGGGGGTAAAGAGGTAATTTGTCAACTATTTGCTGAAAATCAGCAAATTTTGTACAAGAGAAATCAGCAAACTTTCCTTCATGGTTAAGAAAAGCAACTTCATGTTCAATTCCGAAAAAAAACATAGGTGATTGGTGATTGGTGATTGGTGATTGGGCATTATTAGATTATTAATCTTCCCCTGCCTCCCCTGCCTCTCACAAGGGTAGGTATTTTACATTGTCGTGAGGGCAAGACTTGGAGGACAAGGCAGACAAGGTGACAAGGGAGGAAATACGTAACAAAAATGTACAATTAGTAACAACAACTGAGGCTCAACAGACCTTGTACTGAGCGAAGCCGAAGTACATTTTTTGTAGAAAATCTTCCTTGTCTACAATACCTCCTTGTCTTCGGTGGTCCTGCCTCAACAGATAATATTAAAAACCTACCCCTGTGAGCTGCCTCCCCTGCCTTCTGCCTTCTGCCTCCTTTAAGGTAGTAAATAGAAAAAATTATCAATAATCTTTGTAAAAGGGATTTTAGCGCAAAACAGACGATTGGGGTAGTTTAGAAATGAATGATTGATAATATCTTGAATGTCTTGAATATCTTGAGGCGTGAGTTTTTATGACAAGTGCGGTTAAAACCCCCTACAGTAGCGAACAAATTACGGTTTGGTTACGTGGACTACTAACTATTGCTTGGGCTGATGGTAATTTTGATGCCCAAGAACAGGAGTTAATTAACAGCATTACCAAAGATGAATTAGCCCCTTGTCTGAAATGGGATTCATTAGAGATAATTACACCTGAAGAATTAGCTGCTGTGTTGGGTAAAGGTACAGCAGTTGGGGAAAATTTTTTGCGGACAGCAGTGATGGTGGCGATCGCTGATGGAATATATTCTCCCAGCGAAGAAAAAATTTTACACAAGTTTTGTCAAGCTTTGGAATTAGACACCCAAGCCCTCACAGCTTTACGTCACACATTGGAACATCCCAAACAAGTACAAGAAACCACCCTACACCCACCAGATATATTGCACCCGCTTCGGGATTGGTTAGACGGGTTAGAAATTCATGATCCTAGAGTTGCCAGATTTTTATGTAAAATGATTCCTTCCCAGTGTCCTTTTGAAAGAGATGTCACCCTATTTGGTAAAAAAATAGTCCATATTCCCCCAATGTGCAAAATCAACCCATTGTATGAACAATTAGTAGGTTTACGCTTTCGCGCTCTTTCCTACCTTGCTGATGAATGTCAGGAGGATGTTTCACAGTATATTTAGGCATTAGGTATGGAGCATGGAAGATTTTTTATGCTCTATTCCCGCCCTTAACAAATAAACCAGGTGCATAATTCTTGTATTTAATGAATAGACCAGATTTTGAAAATTTAGAGGTTTACAAATTAGCTGAAAAGTTAGCTAATCAAATTTGGTATATTGTTAAAGAATGGGACTATTTCGCCAAGGATACTATAGGCAAGCAAATTGTGAGGCTGCTGATAGTGTTTGTACCAATATTGAGGAAGGCAGGGGGCGATATAATGGCCAAGATAATCGCTGATTTGTAAAAATTGCTAGAGGGTCTTTATATTAAACAATAAGTTTGTTAAGACTAGCATACTCTAGACAATTATTAACCAATGAACAAATAAACCGATTCAAACCAATTATTGAGGAACTGTTACCTAAACTTAGTGCTTACTTAAAATCAATAGGAAACAGAAAAGACAACTAATAGCTAATTTTCAATGCCCAATGCCCAATGCCCAATGCCCAATAATTAAATTATGCAATTTATCGATCAAGCAGTAATTGAAGTTCAAGCCGGTAAAGGTGGCGATGGTATCGTCGCTTTTCGCAGAGAAAAATATGTACCAGCAGGTGGTCCTTCTGGTGGTAACGGAGGAAAAGGTGGTTCAGTGATTTTTGTGGCTGATACCAACTTACAAACCTTATTAGACTTTAGATATAAACATATATTTAAAGCCGATAATGGTGGTCGTGGTGGTCCTAATAATTGTACAGGTGCAAACGGCAAAGATTTAATTATTGAAGTTCCCTGTGGTACTGCCATTTATGATGGGGAAACGGACGCTTTGTTATGTGATTTAGTTGAACCTGGACAACGTTTTCTGGCTGCTGAAGGTGGCAAAGGTGGTTTAGGAAATCAACATTTTTTAAGTAACCGTAACCGCGCCCCAGAATATGCCCTTCCTGGTTTAGAAGGTGAACATAAATTTTTACGTTTGGAGTTGAAACTGTTAGCAGAAGTGGGAATTATTGGTTTACCAAATGCTGGTAAATCAACTTTAATTTCTTCTTTGTCTGCTGCACGTCCGAAAATCGCTGATTATCCTTTTACAACTCTTGTTCCTAATTTGGGAGTAGTGAAAAAACCCACAGGTGATGGTACTGTTTTTGCAGATATTCCTGGTTTAATTGAAGGTGCTTCTCATGGTGCTGGTTTGGGTCATGATTTTTTGCGGCACATTGAAAGGACTAGGGTTTTATTACACTTAATTGATGCTACAAGTGAAGATGTAATTGGTGATTTCCATACTATTCAAGAAGAACTCAAAGCTTACGGAAGGGGTTTGGCTAAACGTCCGCAAATTTTGGCGTTAAATAAAATTGATGCGGTTGATAGGGCAAGTGTTGATTTAGAGGCTTTAGCTACACAATTAAATCATCTTTCTTTAGCTCCGGTTTTTATTATTTCGGCTGTAACTCGCACTGGTTTAGATGAGTTGATGCAGGAAATTTGGCGAGTGGTTGATGAAGTGAATGCTTTGGAAGCTGCGGAGGTTGGGGTGTAGTTGATGTAAGGATTTTGTTGAGTAAATGTCCGCAAATGCGGACTCATTTTTACTATTTTCGTAATTATTTGGAAACAATATCTAACAAAATATTGGACAGGCAAGATGCCTGTCCCACAAAGGTTTTAATTACATTATTTACACTTTAATAAACCAGCGTTTCTGATACATTAAAACCGCCACACCATACCAAAACAACAGGGTAAAAAGTGCAAATAAAAATGAACCGTTGGCATTTCCCGCCCACGATGCCAAGATATTTTGATAAATCCAATTGTAGATACTAATGGCATTTTCACCAGTACCAATTTGAATTCTTACTGTGACTTTGATTAACAAAACTGAGGCGATAAAAATAGCGATCGCATTTAACCCCATCACCTCAAAAGGTTTACTCCAGCGTTTTATCCCTCTCACTTCTATCAATTCATAACAACCCGCTAATAACATTAACCCCCAACCGCTGGTAAACAAAACATAGGAACTTGTCCAGAGTTTCTTGTTAATGGGAAATGCTACATCCCAAATAATTCCAATTACTAAACAACACAAACCAAATAAAACTAAATCCATGCTAGTTTGTGAATTAGCCTGTTTTTTATTTTTAATCCAGTCTCCTGCAAAATAACCGACTAAAACGCTAACTATTGCTGGAATTGTACTATATAATCCTTCTGGATCTCCCATGAAATTAAACCCATCACCTTTATATAAATGTGGTTTGGGAATAATTAATCTGTCAATAAATGCGCCAAAATTACCTTCCCGCGTCAGCACTCCCGCACCATAACCGGGAACAGGGACATACATCATTGTTATCCAATAACCAATAAGTAATATTCCTGCTAATATCCATTGACTTTTGCGGGGTAATTTTAAAACTATCAAAGATGCAAAAAGGTAAGTTAAACCTATTCTTTGCAATACCCCCATCAAGCGGAGACTACTAAAGTCAAAAGTCCAAACACCTTTATTCCAAAAGCCGTTAAGTATTAATCCTAATACAAAGAGAATAGCAGCGCGGCGCAGAATACGTAAGTAAACAGTTTTGGTAGGTTTGTTATTAGCGGTGTACTTTGATAAAGAGAAATTCATTGCTACACCAACAATGAACAGAAAGAAAGGAAATACTAAATCGGTGGGTGTACAACCGTTCCAGTCCGCATGATCTAAAGGGGGATATTTAGCCTCTGCGACTCCCGCCATATTGACAAGAATCATACCCGCAATAGTAATACCACGAAATACATCCAGTGAAGTCAGGCGCATAAGCGAAATAGTTTTTTTTGATGAATATTAAACTACCGTTATCAAGAAAAATTTATATACTAGTTACAAGGTAATATTTTGTTAAATATTGTTTGAATTTTGAATTTTTTAATATGGCTATCAACATTGGAGATACTGCACCTGATTTTAGTCTACCCTCTCAAGACGGTTCTACAGTCAGTTTAAAGGATTTTCGCGGCAAAAAGGCTGTCGTCCTTTACTTTTATCCTAAAGACGACACCCCTGGATGTACTGCGGAATCTTGCGCTTTCCGAGATCAATATGAAGTATTTAAAGCTGCTGGTGCTGAAGTCATCGGCGTAAGTGGTGACTCTAGCGAATCTCATCAGAAGTTTGCAGCTAAGTACAATTTACCTTTTACACTGTTGAGTGATAAAGGCGACAATGTTAGAAAACAATATGGTGCAACTACTGCTTTTGGTTTTATCCCCGGCCGGGTAACTTACGTAATAGACCAAAACGGCATTGTTAAATCTGTGTTTGATTCCATGTTTAACTTTAAAGGTCACGTTGAGGAAACCTTGAAAATGTTACAACAGTTGGCTGCAAGATGATTTGGTGATTGGTGATACAATTTTGGAGTTTGGATTTTGGAGTTTGGATTTTGGAGTTTGGATTTTGGAGTTTGGATTTTGGATTTTGGATTGTATTTCATGTACTCCAATCTAAAATCTAAAATCTAAAATCTAAAATCTAAAATCTAAAATCTTGTCCCAGTCCCCAGTCCCCAGTCCCCAGTCCCCAGTCCCCAGTCCCCAGTCTCCAGTACCCAATCACCTGAAATCAGACTTTAGACTTTTCCGGCATGGGAATATTACCTTGGGCGGTTTTGCCGTTCTTGCCGTTAGTTTGTCCGTTAGTGTTAGGGTTGCGGGGTTGAATGACACCATAACCGCCGTGGTTACGTTCATAAATAACGTTGATTTCTCCTGTTTCGGCGTTACGGAACATATGAAAGTCATGTCCTACAAGTTGCAGTTGTTCTTGCGCTTCTACAACTGTCATCGGAGGCATGGAAAAATACTTAGTCCTGACTACTTCTCCTGGTAGTTCAGGAGTGCGATCGCCGATTAAATCTGCTACTGGTTCGGCAACTACGGCTTCATTAGTTGGTATAGGCTGGGTTTTGTGTTCTTGTCTTCTTTCTTTGTATTTTCGCAGTTGACGGGATATTTTATCTGCCACCAAGTCAATACTTGCATATAAGTTCTCGCTGCTTTCCTCTGCACGGATGACGTTACCATTAGCATAAATAGTGACTTCAGCCGCTTGTCTAGTATTAATTCGCGGATTGCGAGCTACACTTAAATGGACATCTACTTCATTCGTGATGTTTTGAAAGTGACTAACTGCTTTTTCAATTTTTTGATGCACATATTCTCGAATTGCATCGGTAATTTCAATATTTTTGCCGTGGATGACAAGCTTCATGTAAACTCTCCCGCTAAATATTTAGCTAAATATTTATTTGATGTGAATGGGTTTTGTATGCACAGAGATTGCGGTAAGGTCTATCACTGCCGCCAATACAAATTGTGAACTGCTTTTAATGTAAGGCTTTTGTATTTGTTTCTCAAGTTGTTGCATCTTAACTATAAGTACCTCTAGCTTTGATTTAGTTTGTGAAACTCTGTGTTAGTATCCAACTGCTTGCCAGACAACTGGATCTGCAAAGAAAAACTTTCAATCAATCATTATTAGCTGTTCTGTACCTGCTTTTTCAGTTTGAGCAACTTTTATTTACAATTCTAGAAGTAGCTCCTCTTGTGATTCTTCTGTTGGCTTGCTCTTTCTATATATTAATTATGCCAGCCAGAATAGAAGTTTTGATTCTGATCGATGTCAACAACTTCTGAAGATACCATCAGCCATTCTATTTCTCTTGTTTTGGCGTGATGCTTATTGCAGGTAATTCCTCCCATCACCATTGAGGTTATATATTTAAACTAACACTTTCTTGTGGATAAAGTTTATTTCGTTGACTTTCCTTTAAGATCCTTTGCATTGCTTGACATTTGTTGACCCAATTCTTACTTTTTTGCAACATATATTCAGAGAATAGGTGACTGGGGACTGGTGATTGGTGATTGGTGATCTGTGATTGGGGACTGGTGACTGGTGACTGGTGACTGGGGACTGGTGACTGGGCATTGGGTTATTAACTTCCCCCTGCACCCTGCACCCTGCACCCTGCTCCCTTCCCCCTGCTCCCTGCTCCCTGCTCCCTGCTCCCTGCTCCCTGCTCCCTGCTCCCTGCTCCCTGCTTCCCCTCATTGATTTTTTCCATGATCCATACTCAGACACCTCACAAGCACCGCTGTTTTTTGTATAACAAAGAATTAATGCCTTATGTAGATGCTCTTCAATGGCAGCGATCGCTACTCAAAGAACGCATCAATAACCCCGATCTCGAAGATGTACTCATCTTGCTGGAACATCCGCCAGTTTACACTTTAGGACAAGGTGCAAATCCGGAATTTCTTAAATTTGACCTTGACAAAAGTGAATATAATGTGCATCGAGTTGAAAGAGGTGGCGAAGTTACTTATCATTGTCCTGGACAACTGGTAGGGTATCCAATCTTAAATCTGCAACGTTATCGTCAAGATTTGCATTGGTATTTGCGTCAACTTGAGGAAGTATTAATTCGTGTTTTAGCAAATTATGGTTTGCAGGGAGAACGCATTCCCGGTTTTACAGGTGTGTGGTTAGAAGGAAGAAAAGTTGCAGCTATCGGCATTAAAGTGAGTCGTTGGGTGACAATGCATGGTTTTGCTTTAAATGTTTGTCCTGATATGACAGGATTTAATCGCATTGTACCCTGTGGTATTACTGATAAGCCTGTTGGCAGTCTAGCAGAATGGATTCCCGGTATCATAAGTTTAGAAGTGCGTTCTTGTATAGCTCAGTCATTTTCCGAGGTTTTTGGTGTGGAATTAATAGATTCCCATTATGAATAATACACTAGCAGTCAGTATTCATGCTATACCAATAGCTAGACAAATAACATTATAACCATACATATATTAATTATTGTATAATAAAATACTGGTTATGTAGAGTATATGTGATCTCAGTAAAGCGATGGGGAAATTCCATAAATTTTCTGAGAAGATTATGATCTAAGTTACTTTTCAATCAAGGGAGAAATGGTAAAATTTTTATTTGGGTGTTGGTTGCGTTGGTGTTTAGTGATAGGTTTAAGTTGCTGGCTATTAGCTAGTTGTAGTGTGAATCCTAGTGTGGCAAAAACTCTGCGAGTAGCGACTGAACCAGCATTTCCACCGTTTGAGTTTCAACAGAATGGGGGAGAGTTACAGGGTTTTTCTATTGATTTAATGAAAGCGATCGCAACTGCGGCTAATTTCCAGGTAGATTTTCAAAGTTTACCTTTTGATGGCATCATTCCCGCATTGCAAGCTAAAACCGTAGATGTGGCAATTAGTTCAATTACCATCACTCAAGAAAGGTCAAAAACTGTAGATTTTTCTCGTCCTTATTTTAAAGCTGGGTTAGCGATAGCTATTCGCACAGATAACCAAGAAATTAATAGTTTTGAAAGTCTACAAAATAAAAAAATCGCCGTTCAAATTGGGACAACAGGAGCAGAAACAGCTAAAACTGTACCTGGGGCGCAGGTGAGCAGTTTTGATTCTGCACCATTAGCATTACAAGAATTACTAAATGGAAATGTAGACGCAGTTATTAACGATGCACCTGTTACATTATACGCCATTAATACAGGTAATCTCCAAGGAATCAAAGTTATACAACAATTACTCACAGAGGAATTTTACGGAATTGCTACTGCTAAAAAATCACCTTATTTATCTTTAATCAATCAAGGTTTGACAAAAGTATTAGAAAACGGGACTTATCCAAAAATTTATCAAAAATGGTTTAAGTCAACACCGCCAGTATTACCAGAAAAAACACTATTTGCAAATCAAAACGCCCCTACTGTAAATTCTTTAGGCTTAATATTGCAATCATTACCGAATTTATTAACTGGTGTTTTGGTGACATTGCAACTAGCAATTATATCAGTTTTCTTTGGTTTAATTGGTGGTTCATTCATAGGAATTATTCGCCTTTCGGCAATTAAACCTGTGCAGTGGTTAGCCAGAACTTATATAGATTTTTTCCGAGGTACACCTTTATTAGTGCAGATATTTATGATTTACTTTGGTATACCTGCACTTTGGCAAGAATTGGGTTTTACCTTATCATTAAATCGCCTCGTTGCGGGAGTCATGGCTTTAAGTTTAAATAGTGCTGCTTACATTGCAGAAATAGTTAGGGCTGGGATTCAATCAATAGAAATTGGACAAATAGAAGCAGCCAAATCATTGGGGTTAAATTCTGTACAAACTATGCGTCATGTAATTTTTCCCCAAGCCTTCCGGCGCATGATTCCCCCTTTGGGTAATGAATTTATTAGCTTATTAAAAGATACCAGTTTAGTTGCGGTAATTGGTTTTGAGGAATTGTTTAGAAAAGGACAGTTAATAGTTGCAGAAAATTATCGCGCCTTTGAAATTTACGCAGCGGTAGCTGTGATTTATTTATGTTTAACCTTGGTTTCTTCTCAAGCTTTTAGTCGGTTAGAAGCGTGGATGAATCCAGGAAAAAAGCCAAATGCAAAGATTTAATAATTTATGAATTATTCAGGAGTCAGGGTAATACAGCCGTTTCCTAAGTTATGAGGTACAAGGCTAACAGGCAGGATGCCTGTTCCACAAGGGTTTTATGATTTCCGTTTGTACCTGACTAAGATGAAATATGCTGTAAGTAGAACGACGGGAAAAAACCAAAGTATCTAAAGAAAAGTAAATTAATCTAAAAACCTCTCTTGCCTTTTGCCTCTTGCCTCTTGCCTTGTCATAACGACAATTTTTAACGCCTACCTACTTAGTTGTCAGTTGTTACGATTTTTGAAACAAGAAGATGATTTTCTCTAACTCTAGTCTAAATTAATGAAAAGTTAGGGGTAAACCCGTACACAGGGATAATGTTCACAGATATTCGAGACTATCAAATTCTCTTTCTCAGTGTATTCCTGATTTTAGGAATTGCTGCTAGGGACTGGACATTGCGGCCTGAGTTGATTTTAATTGCGATCGCCACTTGTCTAGTCACACAATGGATATTGTCATTATTCATTAGTCATTGGTCATTATTAACTACCACAGCAAATGACAATAAGTTAACATTTAATTTCCGTAGTTCTTTAATTACTGCTTTAGGACTTAGTTTACTACTACGGGCTGACCATTGGACAACTATGGTTTTAGCCGCAGCAACGGCAATAAGTAGCAAATTTATCTTGAAAACAGGTGATAAGCATTTTTTCAACCCTGCCAACTTTGGCATTATTTCCGCCTTATCCCTTACCTCTGATGCTTGGGTTTCCCCTGGACAATGGGGGGACGAATGGTGGTATGGACTGTTATTTTTTGGTACAGGAGGAATGATTTTACAAAAAGTTGGTCGTTGGGACACTACCGCAGCTTTTTTAAGTGCATATTCCCTACTAGAAGCAGTGCGTAATATTTGGCTAGGTTGGACTTGGGATGTTTACTTACATCGGTTAATGAGTGGTTCGTTAATACTGTTTGCATTATTTATGGTGACAGATCCCCGATCTATTCCTAACGCTCCCATCGGTCGTATAATTTGGGCAGTTTGTATTGCCATTTTTACCTTTATTTTGCGAAATTATTTCTTTCTTTCTACCGCAGTTTTTTGGGCTTTATTTGTCCTTGCGCCGTTAACTGTTCTCTTTGATAATCTTTGGTTTTCTCCTAGATTTTCTTGGTTGCAAGAAGATTAGCAGTTTAATAAGATTGGCAGGAAAATATTTTTACCAATTCCCAATACCCAATCACCAATCACCAGTCACCAATCACCAGTCACCAATCACCAATTATCAATCACCAGTCACCAATCACCAATCCCCAATCACCAGTCACCAATCACCAATCCCCAATCACCAATCACCAATCACCAATTACCAAAAAAATGAAAAAATTTCGTTTATTCATTCCCTTAATCATAGCACTTTTCGCTGTTTTATCTTTTGCCCCTACAGCTTTAGCATTTTGTGGTTTTTATGTTGCCAAAGCTGATACTAAATTGTACAACCAAGCTTCTCAAGTAGTCATTGCGCGAGATAGTAATAAAACAGTATTAACAATGGCTAATGATTTTCAAGGTGACATTAAAGATTTTGCAGTTGTCGTACCTGTACCCACAGTCATCAAAGAGGAACAAGTGCGGGTTGCTCAACCTAATATTATTGAAAGATTAGATGCTTTTAGCGCCCCTAGATTGGTAGAATATTTTGATGAAGATCCTTGTTCTCCACAAATAAGACCACAGTCAATGTTAGCACCAACTGCCGCTGCAAGAGGTGGAAGTTCTGAAGAAAAAACAATGGCAGATAACAGTTTGGGTGTGACGGTTGAGGCACGGTTTAATGTGGGTGAATATGATATTTTAATCCTCAGTGCTAAAGAGTCTAATGGTTTGGAAACTTGGTTAAATCGCAATGGTTATAAAATTCCCAGAGGTGCAAATCAATTATTAAAACCTTACATTCGTTCCTCTATGAAGTTCTTTGTTGCTAAAGTTAACTTAGATAAATTTGAGGAATCTGGTTATCAATTTCTCAGACCTTTACAAATTGCTTATGAATCACCCAAGTTTATGTTACCCATTCGTTTGGGTATGATTAATGCTAATACTGAACAAGATTTGATTGTTTATATTCTCTCACCTCAAGGACAAGCAGAAGTTACTAACTACCGCACAGTAAAAATTCCTTCTAATATGAATATTCCTGTGTTTGTGAAAAACGAATTTGGGGACTTTTATAAATCTATGTTTCAAACTTCTTACACCAAAGAAGATAAAAAAGTAGCATTTTTAGAATATGCTTGGGATATGGGTAATTGTGATCCTTGTTCTGCTCAACCTCTGAATACTGAAGAACTCAAACAAGCTGGTGTATTTTGGTTAGATAATAATGGTAATAACAATAATAGAATCGCACCAGGTTTTGGTTTTCCGTTTTCTAATAATAATGTTTACATCACTCGTTTGCACGTTCGCTATACTCGCAATAAGTTTCCTGAAGATTTGATGTTTCAAACAACTTCTAACCGGGAATCTTTTCAAGGACGTTATGTTTTACAACATCCGTTTACAGGTAATTTACAATGTTCTGCGGGGAGAGAATATAAAAGATCATTACCCCGACGTTTTGAAAAAGAAGCACAAACTTTAGCCCAGTTGACAAATTGGAAAATTCAAGACATTCGCCAAAAAATGAGAATCTCTGTGGGAAATATCACAAATTCTTGGTGGGAAAGTTTCTTAATGTTTCTAGGATTATAAACTATTCTCTCAGACTTTTTTCAAAGTTTTAGTTTGTGAGTTGAAGAACTGGGGTATCCCCCTAACCTTTATCTAAAAAAGGGGGATAAATTCTTTATTAGTCAGGACTTACGCAAAAGATCACGAAAGTACAGGTAATTCATGAGTACGGGTAATTCATGAATTACCCCTACGCAATAATCAGCTTTTTAGTCCTATTTTGCGTAAGTCTTCTTAGTGCATTACCAACATATATTTTGAACTATGAATAGTAAGAAAAAAATCAAGAAATTTAATCTTTGGTGGCGATATTCACTTTTATTTATGGTGCTGTGGGTTACTCCTCCTACTATGCACTTTATTAGCCAAGCTTTGCGTGGGTATCCTTTGGATATTAACTATTTCTGGAGTGAACTTTCTTTGTTTCAAATTTCTAATCTTGGTTTTTATAATGGTTCTGGTGGTAGTGATTGGAAAATTGGACAAGCACAGGTTAATATTTGGAATGCAGAACAGTTGCGAACCGTAACAGAGTTAAGAAATTTTGCTTTAAATTTAGTTAATAGAGATAGAAAACTTAATAATTTACCGCCTTTAGTAGTAGATAATGTACTATCACAAGCTGCTCAAATTCATGCAGAAGATATGGGAGAAAAGAGATATTTTGATCATATTTCTCTGGATGGGAAAAGTCCTTATGATCGTTATGTTGCAGTGGGTGGTAATAGTAATTTAGGTGTAGGTGAAAATATATATCAAAGTTCAGGAACAGGTTTAGGGTTAACTTATGGAGAGGTGGAAAAATTCCAACGTGGTTGGATGTATAGTAATGGACATAGAAAGAATATTCTTTTACCAGAATATAAAAAGTTTGGTTATGGCATAGCTATGGGGAAAGATGGTAGTATTTATGCAGTGCAAATGTTTAGTAATTAATTTTTAGGAGTCAGTAGGGGCGAAGCATTCGGAAAATAGCCTTTTCATAAAATTGATAATTGATTGCCCGAATGCTTCGCCCGTACAGTAAGAATAAATACTAATGACTAACAACTAATGACTAATAACTAATAACTAATGACTAATAAAGTGAGATATCCTTATAAATGATAGAGATTGGCTTAAAGAAGTAGAATGAAACTGGCAGCAAGAGTAAGTCAGGTGACACCCTCGATCACCTTAGCGATCGCAGCTAAAGCTAAGGCCATGAAAGCTGAGGGTATTGATGTTTGTAGTTTTAGCGCGGGAGAACCAGATTTTGACACTCCAGCCCATATCAAAGCAGCCGCAGCTAAAGCTTTGGAGGAAGGAAAAACTAAGTATGGTCCTGCTGCTGGTGAACCCAAGTTAAGGGAAGCGATCGCCAACAAGCTAAAAAGCGATAATGGTCTTGATTATAAATCAGAGAATGTGTTAGTTACCAATGGCGGTAAGCATTCTCTCTACAATTTGATTGTGGCATTAATTGATCCGGGTGATGAGGTGATTATCCCTGCACCCTATTGGTTAAGTTATCCCGAAATGGTAACGTTAGCTGGTGGGAAGTCGGTAATTGTCAATACAGATGCTTCCAATGGCTACAAAATCACCCCAGAACAGCTAAAAAAAGCGATTACCCCAAAAACTAAGTTATTTGTCCTTAACTCCCCTTCTAACCCCACAGGGATGGTGTACACACCAGAGGAAATTAAGGCTTTAGCTAAGGTAATTGTTGATGCTGATATTTTAGTTGTTTCTGACGAGATATACGAAAAGATCCTCTATGATGGTACAGAGCATATCAGTATTGGTTCTTTAGGTGCGGATATTTTTGCCCGGACTTTGATCAGTAATGGTTTTGCTAAGGGTTATTCTATGACAGGATGGCGTTTAGGTTATTTAGCTGGACCATTGGAAATTATTAAAGCAGCGAGTACCATTCAAGGACATAGTACATCTAATGTGTGTACCTTTGCTCAATATGGGGCGATCGCTGCTTTGGAAAGTTCCCAAGAATGTGTAGAGGAAATGCGTCAAGCGTTTGCTAAACGTCGTCAGGTGATGTATGACAGACTTAACGCTATTCCGGGGTTAAGTTGTCCTAAACCCGATGGTGCTTTTTACCTATTCCCAGATATCAGCAAAACCGGTTTGAAGTCTTTGGATTTTTGCAACGCTTTGTTAGAAGAATTGCAAGTTGCTGTTATTCCTGGTGTAGCTTTTGGTGCTGATGATAACATCCGCCTTTCCTACGCTACGGATATGGCAACTATAGAAAAGGGGATGGATAGGTTAGAGAAGTTTGTGCGATCAAAGATATGAGGTGACAGGTGATAGAAAGTAGTTTTTTAGTAGGGGTTTATCTGTTAGCTTCCACACCCGCCAGAGAATAAATTCTCTGTCTCATAGCTCAAGTCCGTTAAAACGGACTAATCAATTTTCCTAGTGTTTAGTCATCTTTAGATGACTTTCTCTATTAGCAAGGAACTTGAGTTCCTTGCGCGATAGAGGTTTTATGTTAAGTTGATACCAATGTCCCCACCTCTTTTCTTAACTGTCACCTGTCACCTGTTCCCTGTAACCTATAAAATGTCATATTTTTGACATTGTTCTATCAGTTTTTTCTTGATGAGCGATCGCACGTTTTCCGGTGAGACTATTTCGCAATTTTCCCCATAACGCAACACTTCCCGCACCAACCAAAAAGGGTTTGACACTTTTCTGATCACTTGACGCACTTCTCCTACAACTTCGTTACTGATGTCATTGGGTTTTGCTTCATAAGCTTTCACCATTCCCCCATAAAAGTGTAAGTGTATTTTTAGGGTATCTAGCCCTTCATGCCGCCATTGTCCGTTCACTGGGACAACACCTTTGATTCTATCCAGACGTAAACAACGGTTATGTATTAGTTCTGGAAAGTCAGGTTTAACAATATCTTCAGTTTCATCACACCAAATATTTAAGTAAAAACGCTTTTCCTCAAAAGCAATTTCCGCATAACGCACTGTAAATGATACATCCTGTCCTTGAGAATTGGTATAGAGTAAGTGAAATGGTTGTTGACTTTGGCGAAATTGATCTGCAAGTATGCGCCATGCTTCCGTCGGTTGGCTAACTTGTTGAAGTAGTAATTGACGCATCGGTGGTTCAAGCTGACCACGTTCAAGTAACAAACTAGAGACAGTTTGCGCTTGTTCAATAAAACCGGAATCCTTGAGTATTCCTATAGCTTGCTGGAGTGCGGTTACTTGTGTGGAATTGAGGGTGAAAGGTTCACCGACTTCAAACTCTTTTTGGGCGATCGCTACAAGTAAACCAGAGATACTAGGGGATTTTCCCCAGAAGATCCGCAATTTGCGGGCGATTTCTTCTAGTTGTTCCTTTGTTCCAGCCGGAATTGACAGTGTAATTGTTTCTTTTTTCCTATTCATCTAAAAAGTGTAACTACATTATTGACATATTGCTGATTTACAGTTATTGTATCTGTATACAAGGGGGATAGATAAATGAAATGAGGAAAAATACAAGGTTACTATCTATGCAGATACAAAAAAAGCCAGAGTCTAGCTCTGGCATACAAGCCCTCATAGGGATTAATGAGTGTATTAAAGCCTTGATCACATCTCTTCTATAATTTCAATCCCTGATAGGGATTAGGTTTTAGTTTCAAGGCTTCTCTAGTATACATCTTGGGCAAAGCTAATGGAAAATTTTTTATTTTGCTTTCACATCTCTCCTATAGACCTAAAAATAAATGCTATGATTAGGAGAACTGAAAGAAAGTCATTCCAGTTCACCTGTGTTGAGTGGTATCTCATAGGTTAACACTGATATGGCTTCTTCGGCGCAAACCTATTGACATGATTTCTTATGAAAGAAAATCTGCCTGATCGTATGCTTCAGCTTATGTCAGATGCTTCTTGGTATTCTACAGAGGAGCTAGTCGAAAAAATTAGCCACCGGTTTTCTGCAACTATGCACGTTCTCAAGAAACAAGGTTATCAATTTGAAAAAAGACGTACTCACGGTCAAAAGTATGAGTATAGATTAGTAAAAGAGTCAAAAGCGATCGCTTCGCTCGCCATAGGCAACACTTAAAAAGAATTTCTGACATACTGGGGGTAGTTTCTCCTACTCCCATTTTCTAAAAATAGTAGCTAGTGAGGTCAAAAACAGAAGTGTTGAATGTTAAGATTTTGAGGATATTGTCTAAGTTGTGCATTGGTATTGGTGATACCAAATTTGAGCAATTAATGACTCTATTCTCAATAGACAATGGATTTTACCTGGGTAAAATGCAAAGATTGTAAAGTTTTATTGCAGGATTCAACACTTGTGGGTCAAAAACTATGACCGATGATAATTTGCTGTCCAGAATTTCCATTGATCCAAATAAAGCATTTTTCGCTAAATAGGTAAACAATGAACGAACAAACATTACTAGAAAGAATCACATTTAACCCCCAAATCTTTGGCGGTAAACCCATAATTCGTGGTCGTCGTCTAGCTGTTGAACATATTTTAGGAATGTTAGCAGCAGGAGATACCATTGAAACTTTGCTAGAAGCATATCCCTGGTTAGAAAGGGAAGATGTGCAAGCCTGTTTAATTTACGCAGCAATTTGATATCTTTACTGGTATCGGCCAGATAATTTTAGTAATTAAAAATGTTGATGAATTTTTTCTAAGGTTATTTATGAAAATAAAATTACTTTCTACATGGTCTAAATATTCCGATACATACGTTAATAATATCCAACTTGTTACTCATCAAAAAGAAGTTTGGGATGCAATAAAAAATTATCAAGTTGTATTTGACACTGCTTTAACTGGTGACGGTAAAACTTTAGCTGCTTTGCTTCCAGCATTTGATAAAACAAGTAAATTAGGGAAAGGTTTATTTAACTATCCTACAAATGAGCTTATTCGTGATCAAGGAAAACAAATAGGAAAATGGAAAAATCAATTTAATCTTGAGTTACAAGTGGGTGAACTCACAGGATCTAAATTAGCTTCATATATGAGTGAAGAAGGTTTTAACAAACTAGAAACACTACGAAATGTAGCTGATGATAATAATATAGTTGTCACAAATCCTGATATTTTTACGTTAATTCATCGCTTACATTACGATAGTAGAGGTGGTAATAAAGCTCGTTTAGCTGAAACTTGGTTTAATCAATATCGCTACATAGTGTTTGATGAATTTCATATTTTTCATGCTCCACAAATTGCTAATGTATTGGATGGTATTGCTTTTAATAGAGCAAGTGTAGGAGAGCGTTTTGCAGCAAAATTTCTTTTTCTGTCTGCTACCCCAGATAATGTTTTATTAAAGGTTCTTGATAAAGCAGGGATTACTACTAAAATCATTCAAGGTGAATATGAACATGGTTTAAAAACAAGTAATACTCATCGGAGAATTTTACATGAAGTAGATTTAGATTTAGTTACATCTGAACAAAGTAATGGAGGAATTGAAAATTGGGTAGTTGATAATTTAGAATATATCAAACAATTCTTTTCTCAATATCCTAATTCTAAGGGACTGATCATTGCTAATAGTGTATTTGCTGCTAAACGGATCGTCAAAACTCTAGAAAATGCCAACTTAGGTTTAAGTATAGGAGAAAATACAGGGCTAACTGGTGCAAAAGTTAGAGAAGATGCAATGAGTAAACAATTAATTATTGCAACTTCTACAGTTGATGTTGGTGTAGATTTTGAGATCAATTTTCTGGTTTATGAATCTTTAGATGCAGGTACGTTTATTCAGCGTTTAGGAAGATTAGGAAGACATGATGGGTTTCCAAATTACCAAGCTATAGCATTAGTTCCAGATTGGGTAAAGGATAGGTTTTCTGCAATTTATGGTAATGAAACTGAAGTAGACAGAGAAAGTTTTTTCCAAAATGTTAAAGAAAAAGTCTACCAAAAGCCTCAAGAATTTCAGCGATATTTAAGCCGTTGGGGTTGTGTTCTTTCTACAATTAGGTTTTGTTTGCTTAATCAGCAAAAGGATCAATATCAAACTTTGATTAAAGGTTATGAGCAAGAAGCTAATCGAATTGTTGGTAAAACGCCTTATTGGTCTAGGTTAAATGAACTGAAAGAACACAGAATGATTATTCAGGATTTGTCAACTTTTCGCGGTGGAGGACAATTAGATATATGGATTCATGACCCAAATACAAACGCAGTCAAAAGTATTAGTTTAATACGTTTACTTGCAGGAACAGATTTTGAACTGATATCAGAGGAGGAAGCAAAAGAAATAAGTGAGAGATTCAATGAACCATTTTATAAAAATAATTTGGGAATATATGCAAAGATCACACAATATTTAAGTAGCTATGAAGCTGTTGCATTGATTTTTACAGACAAATTAGATAGGTTACAACTAAACATAGCACAAGAAAGAAAAGGGTTTTTTATACAGAATCGTCATGGGCAAATTAAAAAGATAAATGAAAAACTGGAATATTTACCCATTACAACTTGTGTTGCTGACTCTGTTAAATATGATATCAAAACATTGCGCCGACGTTATAGATTACCTGCTTTGTTTGAGCTACATAAAGTAGTTGATTCTAGTAATCAAGAATATGCTGTAGCTTTTGGTTTAGATGCACTGCTGTTAGATAGTCTTCTTTATTGGCAAAAAACTAATGAAATATTTTTTGCAGGAGAGTAAACAATGATAGATAATTTAGATTGGTTAACACCTGAAAGTTATGGTAAGCCAGTTATACCAGAAAAAGAACCTCCTTTAGTAGTTTTAGCATTAGAGACTTTAAATAATGCTGAGGATCAAGTTCTGCGAGATTGGATAGAAAAGGTATTTCCTAATATTCTTGATTCTTTCAGCCTTAAACCAGCAAAGGGAATGAGTTTAGAAGCGGCTAAGGAATTAGCTGTTAATGTTAACCCAGATAAGAAAGAAAAGATCATCAATAAATTGGTTGACCTTCCAGATCAAAGTTTAGCGATACATCTTTTAAATGCTGCTGTTGGTGGTTGGACTCTAGTTAAATTAGCCAATTTAGAGGAACTTCAACAAAGGTTGTATTTAGCTGCTGTGACTCTGCACGATCTCAATAAAATTTTACTCAAGCAATTGGGTAATGTGCGGATGGATGGTAAAGAAGGGGATAAATACCATCATTATTTTAATATTTGGGCGGAAACTTTAGGACTGTGGAAATTTATTAGCAGTGAATATTGGCAAGATATAGCTTTCCTCGCTCAAAATGCTGAAGATGCAAGAGGAGCAAATTTGACTCTTGCTAATTTCCAAGATATAAAATTATCTCCTGAAGATTTAATGGGTTTAGCTGAATTTGTCCGTTTTGCTGATTTATTAGCGTCTATGGCTCATCGTCCAGATAGTTTATATGAAGAAAAGATTCGGGCAATTGTACGACGTAGGTTAAAAGATAAATATGTTATTCGCCACCATCGAACCATAGAAAACCGGGGGTTATTAACTCAAATAATTCACAATGCAGTATTAGATAAAGCCAAGGAAGTTGGATGGATAGCTTTTTTATTCTTTCCTGATGGAATTACATACTTTGCACCAAAGGATAGTGAAAAACCAGATTTATCTAATCTAGCTGAAATAGTGCGATCGCAAATCCTAAAAACTGCTACTAAAGGTTTGAGTAATCTTATCAAACGTGATAAAACAAAAGGGATTATTAGCTGTAAGCCTGATATGCTTGAAGTAGCTGAAATTAATGATGCTGCGGAAACGCTTATTCGGCAAATATTTAATTTCCTGGGTAATCAAAGAACCCCAATGAGTGGAAAGCGAAAGGAAGAAATACAAGAAATTTCTACTGAGTTAAAAAATTTGAATTTTGATTATCCGACTAATCTACAGGTAGATAGGTTAGGAGAAGGACTTAGAGGATTAGTAGGTGTTTTAGAAGTTTATTATAAAACTTCCTATGAGAATGCAACTCAAGCTTTACTCAAGGCGCTTGATATGCAAGATTATCTGGAAGATTTACTTAATATTCCTAGACCTGGTGGTAAACCTCTTGGATGGTATTACTTGGCTGGCCATTACATTGGTAAACATGGCAATTTAAATGATACTGAACTTGAAAATGTAATGTTAAAAGCCATCCAACAAGTGGTTACAGAATGGGGACAACCAGAACGCTTAAAATCCTTCGCTTTTCTTGATAGTTATATTGCTCAAGTTTTGGATCTTAGTGACAGTGATAAAAAACACGATTTTGAAAAAGAATTAAATCGTTATCACCGCAACAAAGCCAATCGTAAACGTGAACCAATATGTGCTGTTTGTAATAGTGCGTTTGATGTACGAGAGGAATTTTCTAGTTACACTAACAAACGAGTTACAAGCCTTTCTAAAGAGTCTTTACGTGGAATTTGTACAGTTTGCCAAGCTGAAAAACTACTGCGTAGTTATTCTTTAAACCGGGGTTTAGAAGCTGATGATGATATTATTTACCTGCATCTTTATCCAGATTATTATTTCACGCCAGAAACCGCTCGAATTATGAACCGAGCCTATAAAAGCTTTGCTCAAAATGTCTTTTCTGATTTAGATAAAGAGTTAGCAAAACATAACTATGACCCTAAATACATACCTCGTGCAGATGTTTTTAGAGTAAGTGCTGATTCTAAAGAAAATGAGAAACGACGAGTTGAAAAAGTGGAATATCCAGAAGGACAAATGCACGGCTATTATCTTTTAGGAGTTCCCGCATTATTTAAAAAACCAACTGATACCGAAGTATGGCATATACCAGCATTACTAACATTAATTGCACCTTTAACCTTTGGCGTTAAATTAGTTGCTAGTCGTTCAACTCTTCCACCATACGACTCAGGAGCAGATTTTAAAGAAACTGCGATTTTGGATGGTGTACATACCTACTGGCAACACAGTATCAAACAATCTAGTTTCCGTTTAAATGAATTGATTACTGCTATTCCTGCGGCTTTTGCTGTGTATGCTTTAACATCCCAAGCATACCGCGATAGTAGAAATTTTACCGTCTGGAATGCTTTAAATAATGTTTCACAATCTTTGGATACTAGCCCTTTGTATGTATTTCACTATGCAGATCGCATAATCGAAAATATCAAAAAGGAGGAACGCAAGAAAAAAACAAATCAGTTTAGTGATCCAGCAATTATTGTTGCTAAAAAATTGCTGAATTATTACCAACTTTTGATTGATTACTACAAAGGTGAAGACCCCATGAACATGATTAAAGACTTAGTTGATAAATATGCTCGTTTTTATCGAGCATCAGCTAAAAATCCCTCTGCATATACAAGGCTTCGACCTTTAAATATAGCTGCAAAAGTCATCTTAGAAAGTCAACCGAATACGGCTGAATATGACCTGCAATTAATGATAGAGGGTTACTTGTTTTCTCTGGTAGATGGTGTACTCAATAACAATAATGAAGGTTATATACCATCGGAAGTAGTTAAGGATAAAAGCCAGCGTGAAACTGTCATTCAAGACTTTTCTCAATACTTTGTCAAAGAGGTATTTCAGAACTATTGTAGGGCAGAGCGATCGCTTCTCAGACAAAATATTAATCTGATTCGTCATGCGTCGGAGGCTTGGTATATCAAACAGTACATCAAGAAACCTGAAGAAAAAACACAAACATCAGACAATAAGGAGTCAAATTAATGTTTGAACAGTACAAAAAACATTTTCAAGAATCTATTCCTCGTATTCCTGGAGCTAAATATGCTCACTTTATAGTTCTCAGAGAAACAGATTCTTATGCAGTATTTAAAACTGATGGAGAACTAAACGTAGCCAGAGTTAGAGCAGGAATTAATGATTCACAAGTAATTAGTCGTTTAGTGCTTTTCAAACGTAAGCAAACCACTCCTGAACGTTTAACAGGACGTGAATTATTGCGGCGTTATGAAATCTACGACCAGATTAAAAATCAACATAAAAAAGACTGCGCTTACAATGAAAATCCTTGTGGAGTATGTCCTGATTGTGTTATTTACGGTTATGCAGTAGGTAAAGGTGGTGCAGATAATTCTGGTTCAGAAAAATCCAAAGTTTTTATAGATTCTGCTTACGCTGTTCCTAAATATGAAGAATCTCACGGAACTTTTACCCTGAATGCACCCTATGAAGATGGAACAATGACACAAGGAACAGACACCACTAATCGTTTTAGTGAACAAGATCATGTGTTACCAGAAATTCCTTTTCCCAGTGTGGTTACATTACGCGATCCAACACCAAATACATTTTTGTATCTGCTGAATAATTTACAACGTACCAAACGTTATGGCGCTCAAACTACACGAACTGGACAAGTCAGAAATACAGTTGTAGCCATAATCTTTGCTGATGGTGAAATTTTCAGCAATTTGCGATTAACTCAAAAAATTTACGACATTATTGGAGATGTTTTACCTCCTTATGACACCACTGCTATCACATCAGCTACAGAACAAGCTGTTAATGAATTAATTCAAAAAGACGGAGTTTTTTATGAATTAATTTCAAAAGAAGCACTTGTATCTCTTCAAAATGAAGCTCAATCTATTCTTGGTAATGAAGATAATTTCAAACAATGGATGAACTCATTAACACAAGATACTCTAAATTATGCAAAAACCGCAGGTGTTTTGAAAGAAGAAAAAGCGGAAAATACTAATACCAGAGGTAAAAAGAAAAATAAAAAGAATACCTCTGAAGAGGAGGAAACATAATGTATGCAAATTTATCGTCTTCTCCTTACCTTACAAGATCCAGTGTATTTTGCTACTCGTGAATTAGGTAGACTGTACATAACAGAGCAATATTTACATAATTATGCTCTAACTTACGCTCTTGGTTTAGCAAAAAGCAGCTATTACGACGCAGAACATATACCTCATTATGAAAGAGATTTAGAACCTCTCAATCATCAAGGTATTTATATTACACCTGCGCGTCCTTTAGAATCTGCTTATGTTACCCATACTTATAAATGGGCTAACCTCAATTATCACGTCAAAATGGAGCAAATTAGTAAGAATATACCTACCTATGGACGTATTCGTGAATTAGCACCAGAAAGTCAATTTGAGTTTTTTCTTATCTCTCAAAAAGAAATCAAATTACCTAAATGGATTCGTTTAGGTAAATGGATGAGCAAAGCAGAAATTACAGTGGAAAAATTACCCCAACCCAAAACCAAAACTGATTTATTCACCTGTACTCATCCCTTAAATCCTTTGGATGTCATGTTTACTAATCAAATAATTAGCTATGATGTAGTAAATATGCCGCCAGTTAGCCTAATTCAAAATGTGCAAATGCGAGGAGAATATTACTATTTTGATGATGTCAAAAATGTAAAACTTCCCAAACAAATGCAATATAGATTTAAGGCTTAAAATCTCAGATCACCCTCAACTTAAAAAAGGGGGCTTATAACTTTTGTGGGGTGGGCATACTTCGACAAGCTCAGTACAAGTCTTGCCCGCCCATAAATTGCAATTTATCTATGTGTTGACTTATCTAAGGTCATCAATTAAACCTCATTCCAGACACCTATAAATTTCTTTATCGTTTAGAAAATGATCAAATTACCGAGATTGAAACTGAGGAAAATTAGATAATGACCATTCTCGATCCCTCTCAGTCTTATACCTTTAGCAAATATTTTGAGATGCACATTTCCCCTCAAGATTTTGCTCAAGAATTTGGCTATACATTCACTCGAAAACGTTTGAATTTACCCCAATATCAACAAAACCTAGACCGATTAACAGAACTGCAAGAAAGACTTGATGAAATTCTCCCATACTTTGATTTAGCTAATGAAACAAGTCGCAGAGAAGTATTAATTTCTCCCATCATTTTAGACTTAGTTCACTATACAAAATCACAGGTGAGAATTGAATATCAAATTAAAGTCAGTGAACAACTACAAGGTTACTTTGATTATCTCATCAAAAATCGCCATAACCTCTTAGTAATTGAAGCTAAAAAAGAGGATTTAGATTATGGTATGACACAACTTTTTGCAGAATTAATCGCCCTAGATCAATGGCAAGAAAATCCACAACAAACTCACATTATTGGTTCAGTTACCACTGGCAAAATATGGGAATTTGCTCAACTAGATCGCATTAATAAACATCTCATTCAAGGACTTGATAGTTATCGTGTTCCTGATGATTTAGACCCCCTAATGCGGATTCTAGTTCAAGCACTCATTTAGCGGTAAATATGCCTCCAGTTAGCCTGAGTCAAAATGTACAAATGCGAGGAAAATATTACTATTTTGATGACCTCAAAAATGTAAAACTTCCCAAACAAATGCAGTACAAATTTAAGGCTTAAAATTTCAGATCCCCCCAACCCCCCTTTTTAAGGGGGGCTTTAAGAAATTACTAACCATTAATAATTATGCCCCACAGTCTCATCCTCAATATCACCCCCCAATCCCCCATCTACCCCAATTTCCTCTCCGGTAGACACTATCACGCCTTATTCCTGAATCTAGTCAGTTCTGTTGATAGAAAATTAGGCAACTATCTCCACGAATCAAACGCCGATAAAGCCTTTACTCTCTCACCTTTACAAATCCAAAACAGAAATAAAACTCAATTCCTGATCCTACAATATAATCATCAACAACCAATTCCTGCTGGTACTCCCTGTTGGTGGCGCATCTCTTTATTAGATGACAATTTATTTAGTCAACTCACACCTTTATGGTTGAATCTTAACCCGGAACAACCTTGGCATTTAGGATCTGCTAATTTATTTATTACCAGCATTCAAGGTACACCCCAATCTACCCAACCTTGGGCTAATGTTTGTACATATCCTCAATTGTATGAAGCAGCAAGTGAAACAGAAAGGATCATTAATTTTATCTTTTCCACACCTGTAGCCTTTCGTCAAGGTGGTTTTGATAATGTTTTACCTACCAAAGAATCTGTTTTTAATAGTTTGTTGAATCGCTGGAATAAATATAGTGGAATTGAATTAACTAATATTCCCCTGGAATCAATTTATCCTAGTGCTTTTAATATCAGAACTGAGGTTATCAGCAACTATGAAAATAAATTTATTGGTTGTCTAGGTGATATTAGTTATCGCATTTTAGGGGATGTGGAAGCAACAAGAATTAAACAAATTAATGCTTTAGCTGACTGCGCTTTATATGCAGGTATTGGGAGAAAAACGACTATGGGAATGGGTATGGCCAGAAGAAAGTAGGTTGGGTTGACGCAAGGAAACCCAACATCATCACAGGAAAAAATTTTGTTGGGTTTTCTCAACCCAACCTACAAATTAGTTTGTTTATTGTTTTGAAAATCAAATGAGTAATGCTGTTTCTCTTACTGCTGAAGGTAGGAAAATTTTTCTCACTAATTATGAGAAGAAAAAACAATCAGATTTTAAACATCCAGTAATGGGTAAAAAATGTACTTATCGAGAATCTTTTGAATTACAAGCTCGGTTATTAGCTAAATATTTGATGGGAACAACTGACAAGTATCCACCTTTGTTTATTAGGTGACAGGTGACAGGTGACAGGTGATAGGTGACAGTAAATATTTTATTACTCAATCACCAATCACTGATTCATTATCAATTATCAATTTTCAATTATTAATTTATGAATGTTGTTGTTTCTTACGATATTTCTGAGGATAAGCGGCGGACTAAAATTCACAATATCCTCAAGTCTTATGGCCAATGGGTACAGTATAGTATTTTTGAATGTGAATTGACTGATACTCAGTATGCCAAACTGCGATCGCGTCTCCATAAGCTGATCAAGGCTGATACTGACAGCATCCGTTTCTATTTCCTTTGTGCTTGCTGTCACGGTAAGATAGAAAGAATCGGTGGTGAACAACCCCGCGATCACACTGTTTTCTTTGCTTGATGCGCGGATGGGTGGGTGTAAAAATTTTAGGTGAACAAAAAATGGCTGAAATTATCTCTATACAAGGCTTTCATGATTTTTATCCAACTCACCCACCCGCGCACTTTACACAGCAAGAGTTTCAGCCATTTTACCCCTTGACACAATTTCTGAAATCGACTATTATTATCTCATTCGCGCAATTGAACCTTGAAAACTACATATATATAGGCTTTCAGCCGCCCGCTATTGCAATTTCCATTACTCCCTATTAGGGATTGAAACATTTGAGGCGCAGTCAATCTCAAATACTCCCAGAGCATATTGCAATTTCCATTACTCCCTATTAGGGATTGAAACACTAAAGAACCCAGATAAACCAATTACCTTTAGGATAATTGCAATTTCCATTACTCCCTATTAGGGATTGAAACATTGACGGCATAACCTACAAAGCCGCCACAGGGTTATTGCAATTTCCATTACTCCCTATTAGGGATTGAAACGGTGCCAATACTGTGAATGCTCCACTATGCAATTGCAATTTCCATTACTCCCTATTAGGGATTGAAACTGCTGATTTCCCTCAATCCCTTGCTATTCAAGTCTTGTAGATTGCAATTTCCATTACTCCCTATTAGGGATTGAAACATGATATCCTTTGCCCATTTGATCTGCTTTTCAGATCCGGTTAATTGCAATTTCCATTACTCCCTATTAGGGATTGAAACCTCTCAAGTTGAGGACGCGGTAACTTCCCGCATTATGGCACGGTGGTTGAAATTTCACTTACTCCCTATTAGGGATTGAAAAATTATTTTAACAGTGGTGGTTGTGGTGGCGGTTGCAGTTAAAATTACTCATAATCCTGTAAATCCTAAAATCCTGGACATCCTGATTCAGACAAGTTGAAATTTCCAATAATCCCTATGAGGAATTGAAACCTAAAAATCTCTATTTTTGTTTTCAGAAAACACTCTTAAATACTGTCACCTGTCACCTGTCACCTGTCACCTCAAAAATCCCATTTCCTGTAAACCCTGACGCAACCTTTTAGCCTCTTGCGGATTATCTTTTTCATGGAGAGCGATCGCATATTCAAAAGCTGCCAAACTATTCTTCACATCACCCACTCTCAACAACACCACCCCTAAATTTTGATAAGCTTCCGCATAATCAGGATTTAAAAAAACCGCATGATTATAAGCATCAATCGCCTCAACAAACAAACCCATTGCTTTAAACACCATCCCCAAATTATAATACCCAATCACAAAACGATCATCAATTTTCAAAGCAGTTTCATAAGCATTTTTCGCCCCTGGCAAATCTCCCATCGCTTTCAACAAATTACCCAAATTATTATATCCTCCTAATTTCAACAAAGGATAAATAGGTAATTTAACCGCCGCTTGATAATAAGAAATCGCCAAAGAATAGTTTTTCAAATGTGTATGAGCAATACCCAAATGATAATTTAACTCATACAAAATATCATAATTTATTTCTTGAATATCTTGATCCCACAGATTTCTCACCTGATTAGAAGGTGAATCTTTCAACCAAGCAAAAGGTTTTTTATCTGTTTTTTTGCGACTACCAACAATCTGAATTAAACCCCGATTTAATAACTCTATTCCCTCATTAACTTTACCCATTTCCACATACAACGCCCCCAACTTACTGCAAACATAAGCATCATCTGGATGATTTGCAAAAAATTCCAGCATAGCAGTTGCAGCTTTAGCATATTTATTTTGTTGGTTAATAGCAGATTTTTGATATCCAGTATGCAAAATAGCAACCTGTGGTAAATAACCAACTTGCCAATAAGTTTCTTTATTTAAAATCGCCGCAATACTATCATCAACCAAAGCATGATAAGGACGTTCAAATCTAATTTCTGGATGTTTACGAAATAAGCGAGAAACCAAAGAATAAGGTGATTGAGTTGCACCAACTTCTTGACGCACCAAATTGATTAATATATAATCATCTGTATTAATCGCTTCTCTAATTTGTGGTGCAATTTCTGGTGCAAGAACTTCATCAGCATCTAACACCAAAACCCAGTCACCAGTCACATATTTTAAAGCCTCATTCCGCGCCGCACTAAAATCATTACACCATTGAAAATAATGTAATTTAGCACCAAATTGTTGAGCAATTTCCGGCGTTTTATCAGTTGAACCCGTATCTAAAACTACAATTTCATCCACCAAATTTTGCACACTTTCCAAACACCTTGGTAAAGCAGCTTCTTCATTTTTAACAATCATGCACAAACTGAGTTTCATAATTTTTATTATATAATTTGCAATTCGTAATTCTTAATTAATAAGACCTTTTCCCAATCACCAATCACCAATCACCAATCACCCTTACAAAGACCGAATTAAATCCACAAAACCATAAATACTAACACTGAGTAAAAGACAAGCTGTAAATTGGGTAATTAATCTTTGGTAAAGAGGTGGGTGAACATTTTCCCTGATAGATATTGTTTCCCGAACCAAAATAGAAATTGAAGCCCCAAGTACAAAACTTAAACCCAGCACCAAATATGTACGTGATGGGTCGGGATTTTCTCTGCGTTCCTGAATTTCTGCATACAGAAGTTGGTCAGCTTTATTTTGACGACGTTCCTGTATTTCCCAAAGTGTGGAAAGACCAATCACTTTTTGTAACGCT
>NZ_BJCE01000034.1:0-33293 GCF_005402885.1 Sphaerospermopsis reniformis | reverse complement strand
TGGCATCTCTGCAAGTCTTTTTCCATTATCAAGTGGTTGTTTAAATTTTTTACGAATCACCAAACATTTGATTTTCCCAAACTGCTTCATTATGTTCCCTGTTCATAACTCATTTAGGATTGCTATATAATCTCATATTACTTTATTTGTGACTGTCCTTATGATTTAAATATAACTGATGAACAAATGATTAAAATAAAACCAAATTTTCTAGACAGAGTAAAGTTTATAAAAGAAGAATTTCCTTGGGTTGTAGATGAACAACAATATCAATTTATAGTAGAACTGCGACGATTAAGAAACGACACTTTTCACGAGGCTAAGTTGAGAGAAGATGAAGTGATAATTTGCTTAGTTAAAATTTATTATCAAATAATAATAGAGATTCTAAAAGGAGCTACTTTATACCCAGCAGACTATGAATATTATGGAATTTCTCATGATGATTTACGGGAAGATCAAAAACTGCTTAACTATATAGAATCGAAAGGTTTATTAAATGATGGTTTAAAAGATGGCTATATTACCTATTATGAATTAATAGAAAAGGTAGTGAGTCAATATGAATCAGAAGCAGATCAGATATATTACCAAAACATTAATCAAATATTATCTAATGATCTAATAAGAAGAATAGACATCTTAAATGAGATGATTATCTATGTAATTGATTCCTTGAGATCATCTGAAATATTTTATGAAGAACTAGAAAAATTACTTAATGATGAACCAATTAATCAAAGAGATGATACCCATATTGGCGAAAGCGAAAAAGATATAGACGATTTTATTCAAAATATTAATCCATATATTAAGAATAAATATCGCAAGATGGGAAATCTATCAAAAAAACAAATAGACGGATGGAAAGTTCAAGCTAAGAATTTACTAAATGAACAAAAAATTCACGATACACTTAAAAAATGGGGAGAAATAGATAGAAAACTTTCAATATTGTCAAATATCGGAGTTTTATTTAGTGCAGCTAAAGCAAGCAAATGAAGGAAAAATAAAACCGCAATTTAAAGGCAATATACATATTCAAACAACCCCTGAAATTCACCAGAAAATCTATGTTGCTGCGGAAAAACCAGGTGTGGATGTTAAGAGTTGGATAAATGAAGTCCTCACTAATGCTGCGGAAAAAGCTATTGATTCATAATGTGAAATTGTATTAGATATTAGGAATGCGTAGGAAGTGCGATCGCTGTTTTGGAGGTTTGGGGTAGTGAGATCGCTGTTTGGGTATGTAGGTAAGGTGCGATCGCTGTTTGGGGGATGTGGAGGTAGTGCGATCGCTGTTTGGGGGATGTGGAAGGTGCGATCGCTGTTTTGAGGTTTGAGGAAGTGCGATCGCTCTGTAGGGATGTGGAGGGAGTGCGATCGCTTTTTGGGGATGTGGGGAGTGCGTTAGCGAAGCTTACCGAAGGTATCGCTATTTGGGGGTTTGGGAGTGCGATCGCTCTGTAGGGATGTGTGGGGATGCGATCAAAAAACTAAACTTCGTCATCTAAGAATGGCAATAAGTCCTCTAAATCTCTCGCCCCATGTAAAACCCGTAGAACCTCCACCCGTTCCTCTTGAACTTTATAAAAAATCAAATAGTCCTGAAAATTCTTAATCCGCCACTGGCGAATTGTTCCCATATCAGGCAAAGATAACACAACCTTACCCATATTGGGAGTTATCGCCAATTGAGCAAAAGCATACTCAACAAATTCCAAAAACTTCTCTGCTGATTCCCGATTACCGTTCACCAAAATATAATTTGCTTGTTGTCTGATATCCTGAGTAGCACGATTGCGAACAATTACCTGAAAAGCCATACTCACTACTACCCTGCACCAAAGATTGATCGGCGCAAATCCCGCCAATATTCAGGAGTTACAGGTTCTGCTTCTGAGTCCAAACCTTCTTGCAACAAACTAGCTAATTTTGCTTGAGCATCCTTACGCCGTTTATCTTGCTGCAATAACATCAAAAAATAGTCCGCTACAGTATCATAATTGCCAGATTGAAGTTGAATCTCAAGATAAGACTCCAGTTCTTTTGGTATTGGAAAACTCACATTCATAAGTGTCTAATATGAATAAAATTTTATTAGTATCTTATCATTTTTTGGTGGTGGGGGGAGTGCGATTGGCTTCGCCAGTGCCGTAGGCGATCGCTGTTTTAGGATGTGGGAGTGCGATCGCGTTTTGGGGATGTTGGGGGTGCGATCGCGTTTAGGGATGTAGAGAAGTGCGATCGCTGTTTTGGGTTTGGGGAGTGCGTTAGCGAAGCTTACCGAAGGTATCGCGTTTAAGGGATGTGGGAATGCGTTAGTAAAGCTTACCGAAGGTATCGCTATTACTGAATACTTTCAATTAATTTAATATTATTTCTCAACCATTCATTGACTAAAATTTGCACATCAATATTTTTTTCTTGAGCGATTTTTTTGAAAAAATTATCAACATCTGGTTCAAGGTAAATTGGATAATGAAACGTTGCATCAGGGTGATAAAACTTACCTTGTTCAGCTTCTGAAAAATCATATTCTGCTTTCATAGTTTTCTTCCTTGGTAATATTGCTGTTCATTAAAAGTTGCTTTTCGTGCTGAAATGATACGAATCAAACATGAATCTTCATCTGTTTGTTCAAAAGTATGAATAACAACCCTTAAAATACCCGTTTCATCTAAACCTATAGTAATCCATCTGTCTTCATAATCACTATGTTCCTCATCATATAAACTTAATTGATATTGATCACGAAAAACAGTTGATGCCAACCGAAAATTGAGTTGATGTTTACGAATATTTTGTTTTTCTTTGGCTGGATTCCAATCAAAATTATAACGCAAATTTATAAATTACAAAGGATTGAATAAGTTTACACCATGATTATATCATAATTTTATACTTTGACAGCGTTAGTGGTGGCTTACTATAGGTATCGCTGTTTGGGAGTTTGGGGAAAGTGCGTTAGCGGTAGCTTACCGAAGGTATCGCTGTTTTGAAGTTTGGTGATGTGCGATCGCTTTTGGGAATGTGTAGGGGATGCGATCGCTGTTTGGAGATGTGAGGATGAGCGTTAGCGAAGCTTACCGAAGGTATCACCTATTTGATAAACATAACTATTCTTCTTCTGCTAATATCTGTGAAATATCCCGTGCAGCATAAATTAACCGGACAATTTCAATACATTCATCCCCTTGCAAATAAAAAATTAGATATTTTTCAAATCCTTTAACCTGCCACTTTCGCAAACCCACTAAACGAGGATTTCCAATATCATAAACACTACCAATACCCGGTAGTTGTGCTATTTGTGAAAAAGTCTGCCTAGTAGCATCAAAAAAACTCAATGCTGCATCGAAATTGCTCTGTGCAATGTAAGCAAACTGTTCATCTAGATCAGCACTAGCCTTTGGTCTAATTATAATTCGCCTAGTCATTGTTATGATTTGCGAATTTTTTCAATCAGTTGGGAGCGTTTTTGTTCCCACCATTCATCTGTAATTTCTATTCCTTCACCGCTATCTAATCCTTCCAATAATAACTTTTCTATTCTTGATTGTTGGACTCTTTCTAAGTCTTGACGAATCAAATGTCTAATGTATTCGCTGGTTGTACTGTAGCCACCTTTTTCAACCTGTTCGTTGATAAAATCCCGCATAGAATCGGGAAGAGAAATATTTACTGTAGTCATAATTAACAAGTGTTGATTTTTCTGACTATTTTATTATGGCAAATATTGTCAATTTTTGTCAAACAGTCTGCACACTGATCGCTTGTTGAGGGTGTTGTAGGTGCAAGATATGAGTTTAGGGATGTAGAGGAAGTGCGATCGCTGTTTTGAAATGTTGGGGTGCGATCGCTGTTTTGGGTTTTGGAGGGAGTGCGATCGCGTTTTGGGAGTGTTTGGGATGCGATCGCTGTTTTGCGGATGTAGAGAAGTGCGATCGCTGAAATCGTTTATTATAGAGATTTGAACCAATAAAATCATAACTTGTGAGTCAACAAGACACGCTATTAGCTAAAATTTTATCAGGCGCATCTGATACAAATATATCCTTTGAGCAACTGTGTCAACTATTAATCAAATTAGGATTTGATGAAAGAATTCGTGGAAGTCACCACATTTTTACAAAAGAAGGAGTTGAAGAAATCTTGAATCTCCAACCCAAACAAGGAAAAGCCAAAACATATCAAATTAAACAAGTCCGTGAAGTTTTACTCAAATATCAGCTAGGAGGTCAAGATGACTCTACGGTATGAAATTATTATTTATTGGAGTGAAGAAGACCAAGCATTTATCGCAGAAGTTCCAGATTTACCGGGATGCGCTGCTGATGGAAAAACTTATCAAGAAGCACTGCAAAATATAGAAATTATTATGCATGAATGGATAGAAACTGCTCAAGAGTTAGGTCGAAAAATTCCTGAACCTACACAGCGTTTAATGTCTGCTTAATTGAGGATGTAGGGAGTGCAATCGCTGCATTTAATTAACAATAATTAACTCATCAATTGATTTAAAACCAACACAGTTAACCCTGGTAAAGAAGGTAAACGTATATCATTTGTCAAGAAAAAAGACGCACCACCATAAATAGCAGTGGCCATTTGAATAGCATCCGGTGTTCTTAAATTGTAATCTGCTCTTAATTTAGCTGCATTTTCAGCGATATCTGGTAAAACTTCAATAGTTGTTAAACCTTGAGAATTGAAAAGAATATCACGATATTGTTGAGCTAATATTGTATTTCCCGGACGTAAAGGATAAACTAAAACTTCTGATACAGTTAAAACCGACGTGACAACACTAAACTCACCTCTATACATTGCTGTGAAAAAAGCATCTGTAACTTCTAAATAGCTAGGATTTTCTTCTATAAAATAAATTAGCGGTGCAGTATCTAAACCTATAATTTTATCCTGTAATTCATTTAACCATTCCATGAATCACGCTCCTGATTGACATATTCCTGAGCGTCAATATTTTCCCAAGTTTCTTTACCTAAACCACGTAACTCTAAAATACTACGCTTTGGCTTTGGTGTCATTTTCCATTGTTGACGAATTAAGATAGATAAATCTTCAACTAATTTAAGCTGTTCTTCAGAAGTCAGATTTTTAGCTTGTTCTAACAATTCTTGATAATTAGACATAAATTTTTTCGCTTGTTTTCTACCTTAATTTCACTATACTCTCAATATCAGCAATAGCAGTAGGTGAAATCTCAATCCGGTATGGCATATTTTTCCTTAAATTCTGCAAATGCTTGATTTAAGGGCATACCTTCGCCTTGTTCAAACTCATTTATACTTTGACGTATTTTAGCAACAGATTCTAATAATTCCAGTCTATCAATCAGTTTTTGATAACTTTCAGCATCTTGAACCACAGCAGCAGCTTTAGCAACTAAACCCGACGCAGTGATATTTTGATCGCACGTCAACAACTGTACAATTTCACCTTTACTAGATAAAACTAACGCAGTTGCTGCAATTTGTCTATCGTGCATTTCATTAATTGAATATAAGCTCATAGTCATTTCAATAACAATTGCTATTATTAGATGTAAAAGATGTAACCAATCATCAATATTGCATATTCAAGGAGTATATAATTAGTGATATTAACAATTGGGAGCAACAACCGTGATAGATGGTAAAGCTATTTCTATTTCATTATTTACAGGTGCTTATGGTCTAGATTTAGGATTAGAAGAAGCAGGTTTTCATACTGTAACTGTAGTAGAAAAAGATCGTGATGCTGTTAAAACAATAGCTCTTAATCGTCCATTCCTCCAAGAAAGTGCAATTTCCAGAGAAATACAAAACGTCACCTCTCAACAATTATTAGAAGAAGGGGGAAGAGTTTTAAATTTAGGACGTGCTTTACAACCACAAGAAGTTGATTTAGTTACAGGTGGTCCACCATGTCAACCATTTAGTACCGCAGGAAAAAGAGGTTCAGTAATAGACCCTCGCGGTAGTTTATTTATGGACTTTATTCGCATTGTTAAAGAAGTCCAACCTCGTTTTTTCTTAATGGAAAATGTTAAAGGTTTGCTTTCTGCTCCACTGCGTCATCGGCCAATTAATCAACGGGGAAAAGATTACCCACCTTTAGAAACTGATGAAATGCCTGGTGCTGCTTTAAAAGTAGTATTATCAGAAATGCAAGCAATAGGATATAACATAGTTTATAACCTATTAGAAGCAGCAGATTATGGAGTACCCCAAAATCGAGAGCGTGTCATATTTATCGGTTCTAGAGATGGTGAAACTGCTACATTTCCTATTCCTAAATATTGCAAAAATGGTCAAACTTTACCTAAATGGAGAACATTAAAAAATGCTTTAACTGGTTTACTTGATGTAGAACCAGAATTTATGTCTTATTCAGAAAATCGTTTAAAGTATTTGAAATTATTAAAAGCTGGACAAAATTGGCGACATTTACCAGAAGATTTAAAAAAAGAAGCTATGGGAGGAGCTTATAATTCTGGAGGGGGAAAAGTCGGTTTTTATAGAAGATTATCCTGGGATAAACCTTCACCAACAATAACCACAAGTCCCCATCAAAAAGCTACAGATATGTGTCATCCTGTAGAATTACGTTGTTTAACAGTGCGGGAGTCTGCAAGGATTCAAACATTTCCTGATGATTGGATTTTTTATGGTTCTGTAAGTTCTAAATATAAACAAATTGGTAATGCAGTTCCTGTATTGCTTGCGAAAGAAATTGGTAGTTATCTCTTTAAGTTAATTCATGGAAACAAATCGAAAGGTAAAGAGATAGCCGAACAATTATCACTTTTTTAAGTAGAGATCAGCAATTTTCTATTTTGTAGCCAATTCAGCAAAAGCTTTATCAATTTTCTGTAACATATCTCTTATATGATTTTCAACCAGATCATAATCCATAGAAATCATATTCCAAAATCTTTCACCAGCAATACGAGGAATGTTACTTCTATCTGAAAAAGTCCATTTACCTAAATCAAAAGCTGCTATAAATAAAGGGTTTTTATGAATACTTAATTATTTTTTTGCTCTTGGTACTTGAGAACCAGTCAATGTTCCTTTTAAAGTTTTTAATTGTACAAAATTCACTGTTTCTTCCGAAAAAAGTAAAATGTCAATTCCAGTAATTTTAATTCCAAATTCAAACTCCGGGTTAATAATATAAGGACTTCGCTGTTTTGGGTTTGGGGGAGAGCGATCGCTGTTTGGGGATGTGGAGGAAGTGCGTTAGCGAAGCGTCAATATCCAAAAATCATAAACAATCCCCAAAGTCTTTTGATTAATATCTGTGCTTTTTGAGAATCGGCTTTCCTTCCTTGTTTTTCAAAAAGACGCGCAGCTTGCTGTAAGTCAGCTATGGCTGCTTGCCTATCTCCTGATTGAGCTTTAGCAATTCCCCGGTTGTTGTAGGGATCGGCAAGGTTAGGATTAATCTTGATAGCTTGGGTGAAATCATCTATAGCACCTTGCTTATCTCCTGATTCATTACGGACATTTCCCCGGTTGTTGTAGGCTGGGGCATAGTTAGGATTAAACTTGATAGCTAGGGTGAAATCATCTATAGCTCCTTGCTTATCTCCTAATTCCTTACGGACAACTCCCCGGTTGTTGTAGGCATCGGCAAGGTTAGGATTAATCTTGATAGCTTGGGTGAAATCATCTATAGCACCTTGCTTATCTCCTAAATCATTACGGACACTTCCCCGGTTGTAGTAGGCTTGGGCAAAGTTAGGATTAAACTTGATAGCTTCATTATATAAAGCTATTGCACCTTGATAGTCTGATTGATTAAACTGCTCATTACCTTTTTTAAACAGTTCCTGGGCTTTCTTTATTGTTCCTGTCGAATCAGAAACGCCTGTAACTGGTTTTTTATTGGAATTTTGCCCGTGCTTATTTATACTTGATAGTGATACAAGCTGTTTATAAGTATCAATCGGAATCCCTAAAAAATCCCTTGTTTCTAATCTCGCATCAATTGTAGATAGTCCACTTACCCCTATCAAACGACCCTGTTCATCTAAAATTGGACCACCACTCATACCCGGTTTAACAATATTACTTAAAACCAAAGCATACTCATCAACAGGCTGACTTACTACCCTGGCAGTAGTCTCTAAAGGCACATATTCCCGCCCCTTACTTACCTGGTCAGGTGCAGCCCAACCAAAAGCATAAACCGTACTCCCCGCACTCACTTGACTAGAGTTACCAATCTCCACAGGACGATAATTTTCATTACTGGTAAACTGGAATTCTGCCAAATCTATCTTACCAATTCGTTTAACCGTGCTGTAATTAACTTGGTAGGTTTTACCCGTTCCAGTCCTCACAGTATAATTTCCTCTCTTATCAACTACGTGCCAACAAGTGAGAACAGTGTAAGTATTTCCTTCACCTTTAATAATAATACCCGAACCAGTATTAGCCCCATCAATGCGAACTGTAATTTTATCAGCAATATCCCGAACTTGCTGAGGAATAGAAGCTACCGCCCTTTGTGACTGAACAACCACCACAGACGCACAGAGTAAAGCTACTGGTAAACTATAAGTAAATTTCATCATATCCATCACCATAGAACTTGTCTAAATCCATACTGACAGCTAAAGTTAAAAATAACCTCCTGATTCAGACAGTTTACCCGTTCCCAGTCTCGTACTGGTAACACCAATCAACAAAAATCAATAAAAATTCAATTTAATTAAAACCATTATGTTACCTTTGTTCAACAAAAACTTAGTTGGTAAAATCATTTCTGGCAAAAAAGGACGCTATGAAATTATTAGCGAATTAGGTCATGGTGGCTTTGGAAAAACTTATTTAGCCGAAGATTTAGATCATGATAATCAAAAATGTGTAGTTAAACAACTCCTACCTAACCAGCACAAAAAATTAACCCTTCAGGAATTTAGAAAAATTAAAGAACTGTTTGCTAAAGAAGCTCAACACCTAGAAAAATTAAATCATCCCCAAATTCCTAAATTAAAGGAGTATATCATTATCAATAAAAAATTATCCTTGATAGCTAAACAGGAATTTTATATAGTAGAAGAATATATAGAAGGTAAAGAATTACGTCAAGAATTAATTCCCACTCAAAGACTGAGTAATGATCAAGTTTGGGAAATATTGTATAATATTGTTAAAGTTTTAGCATTTGTTCATAGTAAAGCTTTAATTCACAGAGATATCAAACCAGAAAATATTATCAGATGCAAAGACGGAAAACTATTTTTAATTGATTTTGGTTCAGTTAAAGATATGACCGAACTAAAAAAGATCAAATCCTTCATAGTCATGACTTCTGAACCATATACACCAATGGAACAAAAAGATGGTTTTCCTACCTTTACCACAGATATTTATGCTGTAGGTATGATTGGGATTGAAGCCTTAACAGGAATACATCCTGATGTACGTCATCAAAAATACATTACCATAGATGACAACACAGAAAAGTTTATTTGGCGAGATTCTGCTGGTGAAGAACTTAATCAGGAATTAGCTGATGTGATAGATAAGATGGTACATCCTGATTGGCAAAAACGCTATAACACAGCTACCCAAGCATTAGAAGCATTAGACAAAATAAGACCTCTCCATCCTGTACAAAGAATACAACGTAACGAAGAAGTGAATATTATTTCTGTCACCACAGAAAACCCTGGATTAGTATTAGTTTCCCAACAAATGTTAGGAAGTGTATTAAACACAGTCTTAACATTACCAGAAGTGATCACAATTACACCAGAGGCAAAATCATCAAATACTCAGATAATTAATGAAGAACTACTATCACGAAACGTTCTGATTATTGCAGGAATTTCCATAGCATTAGCTGTTGGTTTGCTTAGTTTTAATGTTGTCTCTTCTGGGAAAGCTGATAAACAAAAACCTCAACCCCAAGAAACAATAATCACAGAACCAAAGGATGAGAATTTAACTAAAACCTATGTTGATGATACAAAATACATGAGTTTTAGCATCAAATATTCTGATAAATGGACAGCTACACCAATACAACCAGGAGAAGAAGAAAAAGTAAAATTATATCCCAATGATAAAACTGCAAATAATAATTGTGCTGTAGAATTAATAGTACATATTGCGGATTTAGGAAAAGCATTATCCCTAGATGAATATAAAAATACTGCCTTAAATAGAATTACTCAAGATAGTAATAATTCATCTATAGTGCTGAATGATAGTAAAAAATTAAGCACTTATGACGCATATCAAATAATGTTCAATCGTCAAAAAGATGGATGTCAATTGAAAAAGTTAGAACGAGGAACGGTGAGTTTTAAAAAAGGGTATTATATTATTTATCAAGCACCAGAACAAGATGATAAGAGGTTGTGGCCTTTGGTGGAAAAGATGATTGATTCTTTTGAAATTAAGGATGGTAAATAATATGACAGCACTAACATTAAATCTCAATTCTATTATTAAACTAAATAGAGAGCAATTTTACCAACTCTGTGCAGAAAACCCGGATTTAAAATTAGAACGCAATACTCAAGGAGAGTTAATTATTATGCCACCAACGGGAGGAGAAACGGGGAAAAGCAATGTTAATTTAATATTTCAAGTAGCATCATGGAATGAAACAACCCAACTAGGAGAAGTTTTTGATTCTTCCACAGGATTTACTTTACCAAATGGTGCAGACCGTTCTCCTGATGTTTCTTGGGTAGAAAAATCTCGTTGGGATGGGTTGACTAAAGAACAAAAAGAAAAGTTTATTCCCTTATGTCCTGACTTTGCTATTGAAATTATGTCACCATCGGATAATTTAAAAAAAGTTCAGGATAAAATGCAGGAATATATATTAAATGGTTGTCGCTTAGGTTGGTTAATAAATCGGAAAAAACAGGAAGTAGAAATTTATCGTCCTGGACAAGAAGTAGAGGTTTTAAAATTGCCATTAACTTTATCTGGTGAGGATATTTTACCGGAGTTAGTGGTTAATTTGGGTAAAATTTGGGGATAATGTAGGATAATGTAGGTTGGGTTGAACAAAGTGAAACCCAACACATTCTTATCAATATCAATTTCTGATAAATTTACATCCACCTGAAAAATTTGGTTTTAATGACTTGTAGAATTAAGCTAAATTAAATATTTTGTACATCCTTTAATCCTGGAAATCCTGATTCTAGCAATTTCCTATTCTGACAATTAAAGTTGACAACTTTTAGCCACCACCGCGTCCACCTGCATTTGCAAATTATTTAAATAATTATAATTAATAAACTTCCCGGAATCTTGCGATACAATTAATAATTGAGGCGGTTTAATTTGCACAAATTGCGGTGCAAGTCGCGCTATAGTTTCTATAGGTATTCCCCAACTAGAATTAACTATCATATCCTGCACAGGTTTACAAGGTTGTGAACCATCAATATATAAATCTGGTGTTTCCCATAACGGGTTTTTGTGTAAACCATTAATACCCACTAATTCACTTTGAATATTCAACACAGGTCCTCCACTCATACCTTTATTAATATTATTAGTATATCCCAGTTGATAACTTCCCTCTAAAGGTTTATCAAGAACTAGAGATACATTTCCTTTAATGAAAATTATCTCTTTAATTTCGTTAGTAAACCCAGTAGTAAAAACTTTATCTCCTACGGTTAACCTAGATGAATTTCCCATAGTGGCAATTTGATAAATTTGTTCAGAACTAAATTGCAATAATCCTAAATCATGATCTCCAAATTTCACAATTTGGGAAATTTTAGCTGGATAAATTCTACCATCAGGAGTTTGAATTTGATAAGGTAGATTACTAGCGTTCAATACATGATCATTGGTGATTACAGTATAAATTTCTCCTTGTTTTTTGATCAGTGTTCCTGTTCCTAAAAAACCATTGGAGAGAATTTTCACTGTGATCAATTTTCCTGTTTGTTTTACCTGATAATCTGACAATTGACTGCTATCAGATGACGGTAAAAATGTTGTTTGTTGTGCCGAAAGAAAAATAACTATTCCTCCTAAACAAGTGACAAAAAACAGTGTAAAATTAAGTCCTGACAGTAGATATTTACCAATCATTGTTCTCTGAAAATTATAGGTAATACATTTTAATTTTCTTCCTCTAAAATTTCATTCAGGTTGATATAAACTTCCCCATCTTCATAAAACGCTGTTGTGCTATTACTTAATGGTACAGGTCTTGCACCAGCAGCACCTCGACGAAAATATTTGATTTGTTTCAAAACTCTACCAGGATCAGTACCGGGTATAAGAGTAACTACCACATCTTCTTTTAAGCAATTACCACGTACTCGATCAACTATACACAATACAGGATAACCGTTAATGCTTCTTCTCGATGTGAGATATGGCATCATTTGATTATCGTAGTATCTCTGTAATCTGTTGCTAACTATTTGACAACGTTCTTTTGGGGACAGAATAAAGGAGTTACTAATCCACTGTAACATAGGTTCTTCACCGCGACCTGTGCGAACACGGGTAATAGGGTGTTTCCCACTGGTGTCACACCTATATTTCTGACCTGCGTAACTGGGTTGTTGTAAGATTAAGGCTATTAGGGAAGCGATAGATGACCCTAAAAATATTTGTGACAGTAGTTTGAGTTGCATAAGTTTGTGACTAAACCCTGAAGGTAAAATTGATGGATAAGTCTATTTGGGGAGATTAATTATATTATATAATAGCAGTATAATTTTGTTTGTGTGAAAATACATTAAAGTTTTCTAACGAATGTTTTCAGTATTAGTCTTATCTTCTGCTATCATCAGTGACTTGATTCAGGTGCGATCGCTCATCAACAAAAAATAGGCGATCGCACAAAATTAACCCTATTTTCCTATTATTCAACTGTTACAGACTTAGCCAAATTCCTTGGCTGATCGACATCTAAACCCTTTCTCGCTGCAATATGATAAGCCAATAATTGCAACGGAATAACTGTCAAAATAGGCGACAAAATTTCCTCTACATCACTAACAGGAATTAAATCATTAAAAATTTCTGCTGCTTCTCCATCATTCACAGATGTCACTCCTATTAACCGGGAATCTCTCGCCTTCGCTTCCTGGGCATTAGAAATCACCTTTTCATAGACACTACCAGGCATAGCGATCGCTACTACCGGAACTTTACTATCTAATAATGCGATCGGTCCATGTTTCATCTCTCCTGCTGGATATCCTTCCGCATGAATATAACTAATTTCTTTTAATTTCAAAGCCCCTTCTAAAGCAATAGGAAAATTAATTCCCCTCCCTACAAAAATGAAATCTTTTGTTTCTGTAAACTCATGAACTAACTGTTCAATATATTTTTCCTGAGTTTCTAAAATCGCCTCAATTTCTATCGGTAACTGCCTTAAACCAGCAATAATTTCTGTTAACCTTTCAGAAGAAATTGTTTGCCGACGATAAGCTAAATCTAAAGCTAAACCATAAAACGCCATCAACTGAGCAATAAAAGTTTTCGTCGCCGCAACACCAATTTCAATCCCCCCATGAGTATTAATAATATTACTCACCATTTGCCCCAAAGTGCTTTCCGGGCGGTTGGTAATGCCTAAAAGTCGCGCTTGATACTTAGCTTCTTTTACTTGTCTACGGTCTTTTTCCATACTTAAAGCAGCTAAAGTATCCGCAGTTTCTCCTGATTGAGTCACCCCAATAGTTAAAGTATTAGCAGTCAAAGGTGTAGGTGCATAGCGAAATTCAGAGGCATATTGTACTTGAGTGGGAATTTCTGCCAATTGTTCTAATAAATACTTACCTACCAACGCTGCGTGCCAACTTGTACCACAAGCCACAATTTGAATTTGTTCTAAATCTGCGTAAAATTCCTCTGCTAAATTCAAACTAACAGGAGTTTCCCCACTTCCCGGAAAATAAGCTTCTAAACAAGCTCTAACTACACCCGGTTGCTCATAAATCTCCTTGAGCATGAAGTGTTTAAATCCCTGCTTTTCCACCATAATGGGATTCCAATTCAAAGTGCGGGGATGCTTCTTTAAACGATTTCCAGCAAAGTTGTACACCTCAACCCCCAACGGAGTCAAACGGGCAATTTCCCCATTTTCTAAGGGCAATACAGCGCGGGTATGGGCAACAATTGCCGGCGTGTCCGAAGCACAGAAAAACTCACCTTGTCCAAACCCAATTACTAAAGGCGCTTGCTGACGCACTACAATCAATTCATCAGCGTAGTCAGCAGAAATAACTGCGATCGCATAAGCCCCTTCTAACTTTTGCACCGCTTCCCGCACCGCTTCTAAAAACACAGAAGCCGAATTACTATCTTCAGGAATATGCTTTAAACATTCAGCGATGAGATGGGGAATAACTTCTGTATCTGTATCTGAACGAAATTCATGTCCTAATGCTTTTAAATGTTCCCGCAATTCACGATAATTTTCAATAATTCCATTCTGCACCACCGCTATCCGCAAAGCAGTATCCTGATGGGGATGGGCATTATATTCTTCTGGTTTACCATGAGTTGCCCAACGAGTATGACCAATACCAATTTGAGCCGGGTTTTCTACTTGTTCCAGTTTAGAACGCAAATTTAGTAATTTACCCTTAGCCCGCACGCAATGGATATCACCTTCCCATATCGTAGCAATACCCGCAGAATCATAACCTCTATACTCTAACTTTTCCAGTCCAGATAATAAAATATCCGTTGCTGCTTGAGTGCCTATATATCCAACAATTCCACACATTTTTTATACTACTCCGGTTATTAGTTAACAATTATCAGTTAACAGTTATCACCATAAAGCGGTAATTATATCAAATCAAAAGGCTGGGGACTGGGGAAATATTTATCTTTCTCCTGCCTCCTGAACTCCTAAAAAATATTAAGTGCTGAAAACTGAGAGAAGAAACAAGAATCGTGTTAGTTGATGGGTTTCTTGTTTCTCCCTAGCTCAGTCTTCAGCACTATTGTACTGAGTATTTTAAAATACCAGCTTTGTTAGTATGCTAGACCCATGCTGCGAGTTGTTTCAGCACCCAAATAAACGCGGATGCTCAAAAAGTCGGTGGGGCAAGCTGTTTCACAGCGTTTGCAGCCTACGCAGTCTTCTGTGCGGGGTGAAGATGCCACTTGAGCAGCTTTACAGCCATCCCAGGGAACCATCTCTAAAACGTCAGTGGGACAAGCGCGGACACATTGGGTGCAGCCGATGCAGGTATCGTAGATTTTTACGGTATGAGACATTGAAAAAACTGCTCCTTTCGAGTTCTCTTCTTTGGGAAGGAATCATAATCAACGCATAGTTTACCGCAGTGCTGGATGGGCTGTAAGTAAAAGGCTACATAACTTCAAACAATTTAATAAGCCCTATGAACATTTTATTTGCCAAAATCGCTGCTATTCAGCTTTAATCAGCAACAGGGGCATCAAGTGTTTACTCTATTGACTGTCTCCAAATATGGCAAATTGTAAAGATGTGTAAATTTCCGAGCAATTTCTCAGGGTTATCTATAGTACCTATAAATTGGTCGCTGGTAACTCTCAAGTTCCATCAATTTGTTAAGAAGTATTAACTAATTAGATACAAAATTACACAAAATTAAATGCGCTACAATTTTCTAGTAATCATCAAATATGTTATGTTTTTTTGACTTATTTTATGTAATATTACTGTAGAGTAAGATCAAAATTTTATCTCAGGAGATCAAGGAGTCAGGAGATCAAGGAGTCAGGAGAAATAATTATAGTAAAGTAGGAATTGTGCGTCGCTATCTATCTCTGTTACACTTCAAAAGAAATTGTTAAATTTTTTATTAAGATGCAAATTGCTCAAAAATATAGTAAATCATTAATGATAATCCAGCCCTAGTCACCTATGGTAGAGGTTAATTCACCGATTACGATACCATTTTTAATAATGTAAATCCCATCACATAAACTGATTATGGAACCAGACTCTTTACCAACTGAGTTGATTTTAACAAACCCGCGTCAGTCTCTTGGTAGATTACAACTTGATTGGACACCCCAACCAGGGAACTATGTTGATTTTGAAGGTAAAACCTATGCAGTATTAGAGCGTCGTCATAGGTATCAGTTGAAAGCAGGACGCTACCGCCTACATAATATCGCTATTTATGTCCAAAAAGCTAAACGACCATCAGAAAAAAGTTTAGTAGCTGGACGTTGGGTTATAGGTGATGCTAGTTGTGATTACAATGCTCATTCAGAAATCATCCGCTGTGCAGTCAACCCAGATGGTCCTTGTGAGTCTTGTCGGTTCTATGAAAGTTCAGGTGACAGATGACAGGTGACAGGTGACAGTAAGAAGGCAAGAGGCAAAAGTTTATTCTTCCCAATTACCAATTACCCATTACCAATTACCCATTACCAATTACCCATTACCTCCCCTATGGTTAAACGAGTACCATTCACAAAGTCCCATCCTGACTGGAGACGTTTACCAGTTGGTTGAACTTCTCTTAACCATAACAACCCTTCCCCAGTTTGAACAATTGCTCCTATACCTTTGGCAATGTTTACTACTTCGCCAGGTTGGGTAGATACAGTTGACAAATCTGGTAAATTGTGTATCTTATCTCGTAATTGTTCTGGGAGTTCTTGAATATAAGCACGTCTAAGAGGAACTGTAGCAGTAATTTTCAAAGGTTGATTGCGAAAAGTTGTGACGCAGTTAGGATAAAAGCCTCTAATTTGATTATGTAATTTAATGGCACTTTTTGACCAGTCTAGGCTATAGTCTTCTTTTTGAATCAATGATGCATAATTGGCCAGAGAATCATCCTGGGGAATAGGTGTAATTTCCTGGCGTTCCCATTTTAATAAAGTTTCCAGCAATAAATCTGCACCTATAACCGCTAATTTATCGGCTAAAACTTGGGCATTCTCCAGTAAACCAATTGGTGTATTTGCTTTTAATAGCATATCTCCTGTATCCATGCCCACATCCATTAACATGGTTGTGATACCAGTTTCTTTTTCACCGTTATAGATACACCACTGAATAGGAGCAGCCCCTCGATATTGGGGTAAAATCGAACCATGTACATTGATACAACCAAATTTTGGCATATTTAAGATTTTCTTAGACAAAATTTGTCCATAAGCAACAACAACAAACGCATCCGCATCTAATTGTTGTAGTTGGTTTAAAGTTTCCCCATCTTTTTTAACTTTCTCAGGTTGCCATACTGGGAGATTGTGAGCATTAGCAAGTGTTTTGACAGGAGAAGGTGTTAGTTTATTCCCACGTTCTCGTCGTTTATCCGGTTGAGTGACAACTGCTAAAACTTCAATATCTGGATTATTCAGTAATTTTTCTAGAGTGGGAACAGCAAACTGGGGAGTACCAAAAAATACAACTTTCATTATTAATTTGTTGCGAGTTTTTAGCTAGGATTTACTAGTTAATATTAAATGCGTCACGATTCACTGACAACTGACAGCCCACAATGGACTAAATCACAATAACCGTGAAAAAGACGCAAAGCAATTTTGCTTTGAGTACATTAATTTTTGCTATTTAATGGTAGAGTGTTTATTATAGGTGCTACAAAAAGTTCCTGAATAAAATACAACGACCCAACCAGCAGGTTAACCAAGATCAATCACTGATTGTATCTGCTGTTTACAGGTTCTAATCTTTTGTATTGTCTCATGGCAGGACAATTAAGCATCTACTCACCCAGCTTATAAGAAAATCGAGTGAGCCAAAACCACGCCCGATAAAGTATCTCCACCAAGTTCCGATACTTTATCGTACTTTAGGCGGTGGATGTAGGTGAATGCACTGCCCATGCGTGGGGCTGTTATGATCCTGACTTATTTGCTTAGGGATTGACAGTTCCCCTAAATAATGCTATTTTTGGAGTAGGTCGAACTGGTAATAAACATGATTGTTTTCGAGTTCAAAGCCAAAGGCAAAAAACAGCAACATCAAAGAATTGATGAAGCTATACGGATAAGCCAGTTCATTCGTAACAAGTGCCTACGGTTTTGGATTGTTTGTAACTGTGGGTGCATTCTTGATCGTGACCACAACGCTGCAATCAATATTTTGGCGAAGGCACTAAAACAGACAGGCTATGATTTAAGTACCGTCGGGCGGACGGAAACTTTTACCCTTCGACTGCGCTCAGGGTTAACGCTTGTGGAGAGATGACCCTCTACCCAGATTTGGTAACAAGTTTGGGCATGGTTGCTCATTGAAACAAGAATTCCCGCCTTAAAAAGACGGGGAGGGTCAATTGATTGCAAGCTAATTTGTAACTGCTGAATTTGGTAGAGATAAAGGTGAGGTTTTTGATGTTGACCCGACTTTGCCAAAATTTTAAAGGAATAAATCAGTTTTAGACTTGACACTCTGAGTCCTAAAGGAGCGGATATTCTTGATTCAACGAGTCCACTTAGACTAGATCCCTTGCAGTTTCTAATCCAGAGGTGGTTCTCTCCTCAAGCGTTACTTAGGGAATGCCCTTTCCTAGTTGGATGATTCCAAATTTTGTTTGAGTTTAAATTCTGTGTCGTGTTTCGACTACTTCGACTTACTTCGACTTACTTCGACTGCGCCCTTCGACACCGCCCTTCGACACCGCTCAGGACAGGCTCAGGACAGGCTCAGTACAAGTCGCTCAGTACAAGTCGCTCAGTACAAGTGCGCTCAACACAAGTCTAGCTCCCATGTAGACGCGAAGCGGCTTCCCGAAGGGTAGATTTTACCTATTCCTAGCAAGGAACTAGAACTATGGAATAGAACCCACCAATCTTCAGTTGTCAAGGTATCGATTGCCGTTAGGCAGTTATGTTTTTATACAGGTTGATTACCTGCCCATGAAGGGGCAATCCGTTCGCCTACATCCACTGTTCCTTAGTACGATAAAGTATCAATGCCTTGCTCCGATACTTTATCTCGGTAGTTTTGGCTCACTTGATTTCCTTATAAACCTGAAGGAATGGATTAGCTCTTGCTAAAACATTTTTATCAGAATAAATGAATTTAGGCACTAGAATTAGTCACCTAACAGCGTAGTTTATATCCTGTCGGAAACTCCTATATTTGGTTATACCTATATTGTGGTCTACCTAAATATAGGCATTTTTTAGATATAAATACTTATTTAGAGAATCCGAAAATGATTAACGTCGGTATTCTCTGTGATTATATTCACCTAAAAAAACTAAGTTATTTAAAGAATGTAAAGGGGTTAATTGATGATTAGAAAACTTTTGTAAAGTGATGCAAAATTTATCCAGATAATCTCGTTAGAGATTCTAGTTTGTTGTTATACATATAATCATAGCTTTTTCTCTTCCTGCATAGACATTGCTCCTCACACAGCCACTGCCCCTTAGAGAGTCCAATCATGCTGAAATCCCTTTTGCTGTCAGGATGGTTCCGCGTACAACCATTTTTTAAGTACGTTATCGTTGTTATATTAATTGCTCCCTTGGTAGGTGTATCAATTCACTCTAGCATAGCGAAACAATCACATTTAAAAGTAGGAAAGATTAGTACAGGAATTGGCCAATCTGATTCAAATTCCCAGGTAACGGCTATAGCTGGGAAAAATGATTTAAAGATAGGTAAAGTCAACTCCTTGGAAGCAAAATTTGGGAACTTTGGATCAGTAAATAAGCCTGTGAGTCAAGCAAAACAAGTATTACAGGCTGATAAAATTAATTCTGGGGCAGGACAACAAAATCAGCACTCAAATAGTAATTTACCTGTCAGCGATATTTTAGCGGTAGTAAAACAGGAAAACTTAGCAAAAATACCTACTAGTCAGAGAGATTTAATTCAAAAATTAAAAGATGTTAAGAGCCAGGCTTTACAGGGTGAGGTAAATTCTTTAGAACGTGCGAGTTTAGAGAATGAGGTATTAAAAACATCTGCAAGCACATCAAATATTAGAGAACCACAGCCATCCACAATGATGGAAATACCTGTAAATGAACAGCAACAGCAGTACGATACAGTACCAGATGATCCCATAAATAGTCCTCATCCAATTCCTTGGAAATGGATCATGATGACTCAAGAAGCTATAGGTGGTAAAGGGGGTTCTGGAGTGCGGCACTATCGCAGTATACCAGTGGTTTCTCCTGATGGTAGGTATGCGGTTTATAGCCGAGTGCAACTGGAAATACAACCGGAAATGCACAACAGCCGAGTTACCAGCTTGTTGTTTATCGAAGATCGGCAAACCAAGAGACTGCGGGTGATGTCAAAAACTGCTGCTGTTGGCGATCCCCTGTTAGATCAACAGATTTCAGATCAAGCTGATACCCAAGGGAAAATAGGGGTATTAGTTCCGGTTAGTTGGTCCGAAAAAGGCGATCGCTTTTTAGCCCGCAAATTTGTAGGTATGTTCAACACAGCAGACCTGACAGATCATGCAGTAATTTGGGAACGGCAAGAAAATCATACTCAAACCGTTGCTCCTGCCCAAGGAGAAGATGAGCATGAGAAAATAGCAATCTTGTTAGGGTGGAGTAAAAAACAACCTGATCACGTGCTATTCCGTGCGGGTGAACTAGGGGAAGAAAATTGGCCTTTGGTACAAGTTGCCAGTGATGGCAAAACTATCAATGTCAGCAACGACGGTGATCAACCTGTGACTTTTGGGACAAGAGATAGACAGGTTTGGGCAGAACCTCAAGTTGCGTCTAGATAGTTAGTCAGGAGATCAAGGAGTCAGGAGTCAGGAGGCAGAAGAAGCAGGGGGGAAGGGGGCCTCACAGGGGTAGGTTTTTAATATTATCTATTAAGGCAGGACTAGGAAGACAAGGAGGGAAAGTAGACAAGGAAGATTTTATCCGCACAATAGTCTTTTTGTTACCAAGAGAATATGATTTTGTACGGTTTTCCTCCCTTGTCCACTGTCCTTCCTTGTCCCCCAAGTCTTGCCCTCACGACAATGTAAAATACCTACCCTTGTGAGGGGAAGGGGGCAGGGTGCAGGGGAGAAGATTTATCCCCCTTGCTCCCCGCTCCCTGCTCCTTGTCTTATTCCCTGTTCCCTGTTCCCTGTTCCCTGTTTTAAGCTGATTTAAAAAATCTAATAATTTCCCGCACATGATCCAGAAATTGCCCATCAGTAGAAAGTTGAGCTATAGCATTTCTGGCTTCTCTCGATATTCGTTCATGTTCAGTATGGTTTATCGCCCTTAATTCTTCTAAACTAGCGACAACACGCGCTAATTCTTTACGGGTTTCTTCACTAAACCTTTGGTTATTTGCTACTAAAGAATAGGGTTGTTCTGGGTTAAGTTGATCCTCTAAAGATTGGACTTTTTGTTCTATTTCAGCAAAACGGTTACGCAATTCTAAAATATCTTCACGGGGATAAGTAAACCCTTGACGAATCATTATTAATCGAGTATATAAATATTCGTAGGCACTAATAGCTGGACGCAGTAAAGTTAATAACAAAGCTGCACCAGAACTGATATATCCCACAGCACTAATACCAGTAGCAGCCAAAATATAAAGAGCGACGGCTGAAACTAAGTGTAAAGCAATAGCCAGCCAGAGTGATCGCTTGGCTAAAACCTTGACATAATTAACTTGTTTTTCATCTACAGGAATATTTTTTGCTATTGATTCTGCTGCTTCAGCTAAAACTTCCTTAGCTTGAAAATGGACATTCCAAGGAACTGTCACAATCACCAATAACCACCAAAAACTCGCACCTCCAATGATCCAATCAAGAAAATTACCAGCGGATATATGCAACCATTGTAAAACACCAAAAGCTACTAGGAATGTAACTACAATTCCTAAAACAGAACTGATAAAAAAGTTTAAATACATTCTTCTTTGTTTCCAATAAAACATTCATCTCTATCATGTTCACAAGTTCCTAGTTATACCCAAAACATTGTGCTGGTTTTTCTACTAGCACATCATCATCAAAACAAATCAAAAGTCAAAATTGATGATAAACCTTCTAGCATCAGCTTGATAAAATGTGAATATTTGTGGAAATCAACCACCCAAACCAAAAAAATTCAACTCAGCATTTTATGTATTTCTTGCCCATCATTAATGGAGACTTGACAATTAATTGAACAGGATATAGGCTATGATTATTGCGGGTGTTTAATGCGAACCTTTTTATATGAATCAAAAATTAAACCCCTAAAAGTCAGTCAAAACTTCAGCATCTTGGTAAGTTCGTTCGCGGGTGTCATCGGCAAAACCCCAAGTCTGAATAGACATGGATTTTATTAGTATGCAGTTGTGGTTAAATGAACTGAATAGAATCAGGGTTTAATTTGCAAAGAATTGAACGTAGACTATTCATATACCTACTGCAATTTATATCAACATCAACTCTGGCTAGTTACAGTACAGAGAAATGTCCTTACGCAGATTAACAGCAGGATTCCTATGATCCTGACTGCTCAAATCAACTCTGTTTGTTTACAGAACAGAGCCAGTTTTTAATGCAGATTAACAGCAAAAATCTACAAACTGCTAGAAATTACGGCTATCACATCAGATGAGTAAATGACATAGCAGTAGCGGCAGTAATCAAAAATTGGCACAACCAAAAATATTACAGAATTATGACCGAACAAGTTTTTAACTTTTCCAGACTTAATGGCACAGAAGGTTTTACCATCATCAATGGTAATGAAGATGATGATCACTTAGGCTACTCAGTTACCAATACTGGAGATATTAACGGTGATGGCATTGATGACATAATTATTGGCGCTTTTCTCGATGATCCCAAAGATGTAGCTAATGCTGGTAGCACCTATGTAGTTTTTGGTACTAAACAAGGCTTTCCTGCCACCATAGATATCTCTACTCTCAATGGCATCAACGGCTTTACTCTAATTGGCAGTATAGAAGGTGAGGCATCAGGCCGTGCTGTTAGTGCAGCTGGAGATATTAACCGCGACGGTATCGACGACCTCATCATCGGCGCACCATTTGCAGATATAAATGGTCAAAATACTGGCAGAGCTTATGTAGTCTTTGGTCAAAAAAGTTTCAGTTCCACCCCCACCATCAACCTCTCCACTCTGAATGGTGGTAACGGCTTTGCTATCAATGGTCTGAATGCAGAAGACCTGCTAGGCCATACAGTCAGCAACATCGGAGACTTTAACAAAGATGGCTTTGATGATGTAATTATCACCGCTCCCAATGCCTTCACAGAACCCAACGGTCAGCCGGGAAAAGCTTACGTCATCTTTGGTAAGAGCAACTTTGATTCCTTCGTTGACATCTCCAGTCTTAACGGTAGCAACGGCTTTGTCATCAATGGATTGAGTGTTGGTGACTACTTAGGTTTTAGTACCAGCAGTGCTGGAGATGTGAATAAGGACGGTATTAATGACCTGATTATTGGCGCACATTTAGCCGCCCCCAATGGTAGTGGATCTGGGCAAGCATACGTATTATTTGGCAGACAGGGAGGATTTTCACCAACCTTTGACCTCTCGAGTCTTAACGGTAGCAATGGCTTTATCATCAACGGACAAGATGATAATCAATTAGGTTTCTCTGTTAGCAGTGCAGGAGACATTAACGGAGATGGTATTGATGACGTAATTATTGGCGCTCCCTTTGCAAATCGCGGTGATATAACTCATCTTGGCATCACTTATGTAATTTTTGGTAAAAATGGTAACTTTGATCCCATCATTGATCCAACCACCCTTAATGGTAATAATGGTTTTGCTATTAACGGCATCAATGAATTTGACAATTCCGGTTGGGTTGTTAGTGGAATAGGAGACATCAGTGGTGATGGTCGGGATGACCTCCTTGTTACCGTCAGCAATTCCAGTCCCAATGGACTGTTTTCTGGACAGAGTTATGTAATATTTGGCAGAAATAACTTTACTCCAGTCATCAGTCTGGCGGAGATTGATGGTACTAACGGTTTTGTCATTAACGGTAAAGCTGAACGGGATAATTTAGGTGTCTCAGTCAGTAAAGGAGGAGATATCAACGGTGATGGTGTCAGTGACCTAGTTGTTAGCGCACCTTTAGCTGGGGCTGACACGGGGGAAGCTTACGTAATTTTTGGTATCAACAGCGCACCCACAGATGTGTTACTGAGTAACAACACCATTGATGAGAACGTTACGGCTGAAACAGTAATTGACAGATTTACCACCGTTGACCCTAACGTAAAAGTTCAAAACTTCACTTACACTTTAGCTGCTGGTGTAGCTGATCATGATGCTTTTATCATTGATGGTGATCAACTCAAAATGAAGGTCTCTCCAAATTTTGAAGCCAAATCAAGTTATTTGATCCGGGTCACAACCACAGATCAAGGTGGACTTTCTTTTGAGAAAGAATTGACTATCAATGTTAATGACATTGATGAAACGGGTGAAAACCCCGGTGAAAACCCTGGTGAAACTCCCGGTGAAAACCCCGGTGAAAACCCTGGTGAAAACCCTGGTGAAAACCCCGGTGAAAACCCTGGTGAAAACCCTGGTGAAAACCCTGGTGAAAACCCTGGTGAAAACCCTGGTGAAAACCCTGGTGAAAACCCTGGTGAAACTCCCGGTGAAGATCCTACAAACGGAGGAATTTCTTCCCTTCAGCTCATCAATGTTAGTGGTGATATTTTTAGACTTGTAGGAAATACTAATAAAGTGACACTTCAAGTTTCACCACCAAGTAAGATTTCTACATCTGTCTATGAAATCGGATTATTTACCGTTGATGATACTGATGGAACAATTGATGGTATCAGACCTGGTGAAGCTGGATATTCTGAAGCTGCATTGTCCAGAAGTAAAGTAATTTACTCAGTTATATCTAATCTTCCTAACCAATTTGATATTAGCAGTATCAATAGATTATTAGGATTTGATCAAACCAGTGTTAATTTCAAATTCTATGCAGTAGAGAACGGAACAACTGACTCTATAAAAGCTGGAATTACTTCTATTGAGAACTTCAATATTCTTCAATCCACAGATGTCCAGATTACAAACTTAGGTGCTAATAATTTCTCTCTTGCTTGGAAGGATCTGATTGTCAATATTAATCCTACAGAGAATACTTTACCTCTGGGGACAAATTTACAAAATAATTCACAAGGAGAAAACCTTGATTTACGCACTGTCACTGGTTCAGTAAATGCTGAGTTTACAGTCTATCGAGAAGCAGCATTTGATAATTATATCGGCTTCTATAAAGTTGTTGATGAAAATGGTGGAATAGATATTGATGGTAATGGTACTGCTGATATTCTGCCTGGACAAGCTGGTTATTCTCAAGCTGCGGTGAATCAACATTTAAGCAATTTTGGTTTGACTGTTGGTAATGGACAAAGAGCGACTTTTACTGGCACTTTAGAAGGTGGTCATATCTACGTACCATTTTTAATTGTCAATGGTAGACCCGATGCTATTCTTGATAGCAATTCCGGCAATGACCCAGAAGTTTATTTTACATTCTTAGGTGCTAACCCTGGTCGTGTAGATCATGTTCGACTTTTGGGAGATAACACCTTTGGCTTTGAAGATTTACCAAATGGGGGAGACTTGGATTACAACGATATAATTGTCAAAGTTAACTTGTCATCCATAGTTTAGAGATAACAAATATAGAGACGTTTAATGAAACGTCTCTATAATCATGATAAAAATGTTAAATAAATATTAAACTTTGACTTGCTCTTTTGAAGTTTGCAAAATTCTTTTAAGAGAATTTTCTTTGACTATCATGGCAGCGTGATTAATATCTAACCATATCCTTTCTCTTTGAGATGCTTCTGGCCAGTCTTCTAATACTTGATCTACTGGCAACCAAAATAAATGAACCCGGTAAATATTACCACGTTTACTATATTTATAAGCACCGATTTTTTCAGTATTTACCCGACCAATAACCCCTGCTTCTTCCCAAGCTTCTTTAGCTGCTGAATCAGGTGGAGTCATCCCTTTGCAAACTCCTCCTTTGGGAATTACCCAACTTTGCCGTTTACGATTAGTGATTAATAAAACTTCTACTTTTCCATCTCGGACACGATATGGAATCACTCCTGATTGTTTACAAATTTTATTGGTTTTTCTGCTCATAGAAGTACATTCCTGATACATTAACTTCTAGATTGTAATTACTGCCATATCTACAAGGCGATCGCTATGGTCATGTTGACAATTTTTACTATATGTCTTTGGTTACATCTTTCACGCTGTTAATTGGTTATTCCGTATAATTTTTCACCAAGTTTGACTATTGCTCCTTTGTGATGGTATTTCATATCCAATTAACAGGATAATTATATTGTCATGAAAGCAAAGCCTTGAACGTATTACTCGATTATATTAATTAAAACCAACTGCGGAGGAAAGCCATATTGGCAATAAAATAGTGTAATTATAGTGTCAGTTATGTAAACTCAACTGCCAACATTTTGGTTAATTGAACCAGAAAAACCGCCATTAAAGCAGATTATCGCTGGGGGTGTGATTTTGCCAGATGGACAAATTGCGATCGCTCGCTGTTGTACATTTACAAACTGGTATTTATGTTTTTTAACCTACTGCTGATGGAAACCGACAGCTGAATACTTACGTTAATTTAACACATCTCATTGAAGATTGGTATATAATATAAATCAGTTTTTTTAAACATAACTAACAACATAAAAACTTTCATGGCAGATTTAATATTAGTTCCGGGTGCAACTGGTGGTGTAGGACAACTTGTAGTTAGCAAACTTTTAGAAAAAGGTTTGTCAGTTCGCATTCTCACACGGGATGCAAACAAAGCTGCAAAAATGTTTAATGACAAAGTAGAAATTTTTGTTGGTGATATCCGCGAACCCAATACCCTCTCACCAGCAATGTTAAATATCACTTCTATTATCTGTTGTACGGGAACTACTGCTTTTCCTTCTGCTAGATGGGAGTTTGATTCATCTGTGAATCCCATTGATTTTGGTTTAGCTTTGTTTGATACTCAACCACTTGAAAATAAAGCTAAAAATACACCTTTAAAAGTTGATTCCCAAGCTGTAAAAAATTTAGTTGCAGCAGCACCGAAAATTTTAAATAGATTAGTGTTTGTTTCTTCCTGTGGTATTCTCAGAAAAAATCAGTTTCCTTTTAATATTCTCAATAAATTTGGTGTGCTGGATGCGAAAAAGGAAGGTGAAGACGCTATCATTAATTCAGGTATTCCCTATACAATTATCCGCCCTGGTAGGTTAATTGATGGACCTTATACTTCTTATGATTTGAATACTTTACTCAAGGCAAAGACAGAAGGTAAATTAAATGTAGTCTTGGGTAAAGGTGATCAACTTTCTGGTGATGCTAGTCGCATTGATGTGGCTGCTGCTTGTGTGGAAAGTTTGTTTTATCCCAGTGCTGCTAATCAGGTTTTTGAGTTAGTTAATCAAGGAACAAGACCAAATGTAATTGACTGGGAAAAGCTTTTTTATCAATTGACAATTGACAATTGATAATTGATAATTGTTTCATTCAAGGCTTCCGCCGTGAGCGTCAGCCGATAGCGTAGCGTGGCGTTAGCCATACGGTTTAAAACCTCCCCTTTCAAGGGGAACAAAACAAAAAAAATCCGCTTTGTCATTGTCAATTTTTAATTGTTAATTGTCCATTATTGAAATATCCCCAAATCCTTGATTTTTTCTGAGACTTTGAGGATATATGGATTCCAATACTGCTCGGTTAAGGATTTTCGTAGGTTGGGTTGAACAAAGTGAAACCCAAAGAACCCTTGTAAATGTTGGGTTTCGTTCCTTAACCCAACCTACATAATTTATTTTTTTGAGCTTAACCGACAAGTATTGATATGGATTCTAGTTTTCAACGAATTTCAAAGAATCTAATCTTCCTAAAACCGCCATATCTTCAGCATCCAATTCTACAGGTATACCACTCCTAATTAGTTCTGAAAAGTCTTCATTAGGAACCATAATTGTTAGTATGTAAAGACGATTTTTACCTGTATTTCTAATCAAATGAGTGCCATTTGGTGGAACTAATAAACTATCTCCGGCCTTGATAGGTACTTTTTTGCCATCACAAATTGCAACTCCTTCTCCTTTGAGAATAAAAAACATTTCCACTGCCCATTGATGGCGATTTGGTGGAGTTTGTCCCCCAATATCAAAGATTTCTACACAACAAGTTAAGGAAGTATTTGCAGTTGTGGAATCAAAGATAATTGCTAACCGATTTGTATCACGGGGATTGATACGGTATGCTTGATAATCTTGGGGAGATTTGATAACTGGAATTACACAACTTGTAGTAACCATATATTTGGTAATTGGTGATTGGTGATTGGTGACTGGTGATTGGTGATTGGGTATTAATCAATCCAAAATCTAAAATCCAAAATCTAAAATCCAAAATCTAAAATCTAAAATCTAAAATTATGCTGACTACTGACTCCTGCTATAATTGCCGAAGAATCAGTAACAAAACCAAAGCATTGTTTAACGTTGTACAAAGTTGCTAACCAACAATATTCTGGTGAAGTTGTGGCTGTACAATCTTGGACTAAAATGCAGTCGTATCCTAAAAAATTAGCATCACATAAAGTTGTGAGAACACATTGATCAGCATTGACACCCGCAAATAATATTGTCGTTATTCCTAAGTTTCTGAGAATACTATCTAAGGATGTATCCCAAAACCCACTCATGCGATATTTATCAATGCAAATATCTGTCTCAAGTTGTTCTAATTCCTCTACTACCGCCGCTGCCCAGCTATCTTTCATCAGCACCTTTGCACCGTTTTTAGGTAGGCTATCACCTAATCCTACACCTTCACCGGTGGGATTATAAACATGAAGCAAACCTGCACTAATATTGAGTAAGTCTGGTCTATTACCCCAATTTAACCAAATTATTGGCACATTAACAGCCCGCAATTGTGGTAATAAGTTTTGTAAAGGTACTATGGGTTGACGTGCGGGGGTGACATCCACACCAATATGCGCTAACCAGCCATCAGGATGACAAAAGTCGTTTTGCATATCAATAATGATAATGGCGGTTTTTGCCAAGTCGATACGCACAGTTTTGGTTTCTGTTGTTAAAATAACGGGTTGTGGGGTTTTTTGCGGACGAGTAATATCTGCAAAGCTTTCATTGACTTCCCAAGCGTTGGGGTAAAATCCTAGTGTTCGTAAGGGTAGATTCATAATTGTTGGCACCCAAGATCATTGATTCTTTTGTAACTTGAAATAATCATAATTGTGCAATTGCTTAATCAACGTTAAAAAAGGTGAAAATCATGAACTTTACTATTAAAAAAGCTTTAATTGCTGTTACAGATGGTTACACAACTTTAGATGTTCAGGTTGTTAATGGTATCATCGCTGCTATTGGTGAAGATTTGGATGTGATTGGTACTGCAATTGACGGTGAAAATAAACTGCTGCTACCTGGTTTTTTCAACGCCCACACCCATTCTTCGGAAAAGTGGCAACGGGGAATAATTCCACCTTTACCTTTAGAATTATGGTTGGCGTATTTGTATGATTTTTCTCTTCTGGATATTGAACAAGTTTATCTCAGCGCCTTGGGTACGGCTGCGGAAACTTTGCTGTCTGGGGGAACAAGTGTTGTAGATCATTTGGTGTTAATTCCTGGTAAAGAGTTAGAAACTATTTCTACTGCTGTTCGCGCTTATCAAGAAATAGGAATTAGGGCTTTTATTGCTCCTTTAATTCAAGATGAATCTTTAACTGCGGGGATGCCAGAAGGTAAATTTTTAGAAAATCATCAACCTTATTTTCGTTCTCCTGCGGAAACATTAGCAATTATAGAAGAAGCTGTTATTAAGTTTCATCGTCCAGAGGAAGGTATAACTATTTTAGTTGCACCGACGGGAATTCAATTATGTACTGATGCTTTATTTACGGGTTGTATTGAGTTGAGTGATCGCTACAATCTTTGTCGTCATTCGCACTTATTGGAAACTAAAGCCCAGGAAAAGTTAGCATTAGAAAAATATGGTTGTAGTGCGGTTGAACATTTAAATCATATTGGATTTTTGCATGAAAAAACCAGTTTAGCTCATTGCGTTTGGTTAACTGATGCTGATATTCAAATTTTGGCAGAAACCAAATCTACTATTGTTCATAACCCGTTAAGTAACCTGCGTTTAGGTAGCGGTATTGCACCGATTTTAAAATATATTCAAGCAGGGGTAAATGTAACTTTTGGTTGTGATGGTGCTTCTAGTAATGACTCTCAAGATTTGTTAGAAGCGATTAAAATAGGTTCTATTTTACATAACGTGACTGATTTTGATTATAAATCCTGGATTACACCACGTCAAGCGGTAGAAATGGCTGCTTTAGGTGGTGCAAAAGGATTAGGGATTGATGAAAAATTGGGGTCTTTAAATGTGGGTAAAAAAGCAGATTTGGTACTTTATGATTTAACCAGTTTATCTTTGCTTCCTCGTACAGATCCCATTGGTTTATTAGTATTAGGTCGTCCTGTAAATGTTGTTAATAGTGCTTGGGTAAATGGTAAACAAATTATTGATAATGGGAAATTTACAACTATTAATGTTGATGAATTGCGAAAAGAATTATTTAACCGTAGTCAGTGGGTAAGTCGGGGAAAATCACCAACTTTAGAACAAATTGAGGTTCATTATCGTCGAGTGATGGGCTTATCAATTGACAATTGATAATTGATAATTGATAATTGTTTCATTTTTTTAAATCCTCTTCCTTTCAGGGAGAGGTAATTATCAATTGTTCATGATTGAAATATTTTTTTTGTAAGTATGTCAACCTTAAAAAACCTCATATCCAGATCCCCTACTTCTTTAAGAAGTAGAGGATTTATACACCTTCCTGTTTTACGTTTAATAATATAAAACAATGCGGCTTTTGGGAAATAAATCAACCAACAACCTGACATTTTTTAAAACGAAAAAACTAAACAAGGCGTTGTAAAATTAAATGATTACGCTCAGTTAATATTGCTTTCCAGTTCGGTTCAACGACAATTGTGCTAATTTTTTCCACAATTATTGCAGCACCATTTATATGATCTCCTGGTTGTAAATGTTCCCGAAGATAAACTGGTGTATCATGCCATTTTTGTTCAGTAAACATTTGGACTATTTCCACTGGTTGGGGTGTTTTCTGTTGTGGGCGTTGACGAATAATTACAGGTTCTTCAGGCGTATCCATTTTTTGGATGACTTCTACAGAAATGGATTCAACAATTAAGGGTTTTTCTGTTTGAATGAAACCATACCTTGATTTATGTTCTTTTTCAAAATTATTTTGCATGAATGCCACATCTAAGGTAAAATCTACTGTGATAATTGAATTATTACCCTCATATTTTAAATTAACTTTTTTAACTACTACTTCTTCTAGTTTCGTTTCTTGTTGTTTGTTTAACTCCCTTCTGGATTGGTCTTCTAAAGATGCCATTAATTGCTGTAAGTGGGGAATTAATGATTGATTTAAAGGGTGTTCTACTCCTGTTAATTTGGTAACTCTCACATCAGCTAAACCCATACCATAAGCAGAAAGTACCCCAGCAAAAGGGTGTAAAAATATCTGTTTCATTCCTAAAGTATCAGCAATTAAACAAGCAACTTGTCCACCTGCACCCCCAAAACAACAAAGTACATATTGAGTGACATCATAACCACGTTGGAGGCTGATTTTTTTAATAGCATTGGACATATTTTCGACAGCAATAGAAATAAAACCCGATGCTACTTGTGCGGGAGTTCGATAATTTCCAGTGAGAGATGCAATATCTTCAGCTAATTGTGTAAACTTCTGAATTACTATTTCTTTATCTAGGGGTAATTTCCCTTCACTACCAAAAACTGCGGGGAAATATTGAGGTTGAATTTTCCCTAACATGACGTTAGCATCTGTGACTGTTAATGGTCCTCCACGTCGATAGGAAGCGGGTCCAGGATTTGATCCAGCAGATTCTGGTCCGACACGATAACTAGAACCGTCAAAAAATAAAATTGAACCACCACCCGCAGCAATAGTATTAATTGCTAATACGGGAACTCGCATCCGCGCACCGGCAATTTCTAAATCTAGTTGTCTTTCATATTCTCCTTTAAAGTGAGCAACATCTGTACTTGTTCCTCCCATATCAAAGGTAATTACTAAATCAAATCCTGCTCTTTTGCTAGTTTGAACTGCACCAACAATACCACCAGCAGGGCCACTTAAAATACTATCTTTACCTTGAAATTGTTCTGCATCGGTTAACCCTCCATCAGATTTCATAAACATTAATCTGACATTGGGTAAATGACTAGCTACTTGGTTAACATAGCGACGGAGGATAGGAGTTAAATAAGCATCAACAACAGTTGTATCTCCTCTACTCACAAGTTTCATTAAGGGACTGACTTGATGGGATACTGAAATTTGTGTAAAGCCTATTTCTTCGGCAATTTGGGCTATTTGTTGTTCATGTTGGGGATAGCGATCGCTGTGCATCAAAACAATGGCACAACTTCTAATTCCTGTGTTGTAAACTTTTTGTAAATCCTGTTTAACTTGTGCTATATTGACTGGTATTAATTCATTACCTTGGGCATCATATCTTTCATCTACCTCAATTACCTGTTCATAAAGCATAGTGGGTAAAATAATCTGACGAGCAAAGATATTTGGGCGGTTTTGGTAGCCAATTCTTAACGCATCTTTAAAACCTTTGGTAATGAGCAAAACAACCCTATCACCATGTCTTTCTAACAGCGCATTGGTAGCTACTGTTGTTCCCATTTTGACAACTTCTATATTTTGATAGGGAATCTGTTCATTACCGGATATGCCGATAATATCCCGAACTCCTTGAATAACTGCATCTGCATATTGTTCAGGATTTTCTGATAATAATTTATAGACTATTATCCATTGCTGATTAGGCAAAGGAACAATTAAAAAACGTTCTGGACAATTTACAAGTCGATCTATTATTGTTTGATTATTGGTGACAGCGACAATATCTGTAAATGTGCCACCCCGATCAGCAAAAATTTTCAACATTACCAAAATTCCTCAATAATATATAATAGACCTGTCCGAAATATATAACGGAAAAATGGTAGAACGGTAAATGGAAAATATACCGTGGTTCTACCAAAGATGAAAAATATTACCAATTAGACATCTCCGAAAAAGAATCAAATTATGGTATAACAAGGTAAAATCGTGCATCTACCCTGAGATTATGAGCAACATAGTTGAGTAAATTCATAATAATCCTGAAGAATCACAACGGTTATTAG
>NZ_BJCE01000033.1:0-33353 GCF_005402885.1 Sphaerospermopsis reniformis | reverse complement strand
GCCAACTGGAAAGGGATAAAAACTGGGATTATTCAAGGATTGCCTGAATGGTGTAAAGATGCGCCATATCAAATTAAATCTATTGCCATTAAAGATGCTTGCCAAGCTGTTAAAAATGCTAAGAAAATATGAACCGAGATTTGAATGGTGCGCGAGGAATTTATGTCTAGGCTTGCGCTCGACACAAGTCTTCGTGCATTGGTTGATACGCCTTGGTTGAGAGATAATCTCAACTTATGTATTTGTTAGCATTAGTTAGCAAAAAGGTATCGGTTTTGACTTTATGTTGACCTTTTTTATATCTAAACAAAGAAACCATCAGCCCTAAACCAGTGTGGTAAACAAACAGACCAGAAAGGTTGATAAAGGACAAGTCCACGGTTTAACATACCAGCAACATAACTCATGGAACTTTTTGCCATCACTAGGCAGTCAGCGTAAGCTAAATGATCCATAACGGAAAACACATTCATGTCAACAAAAAGTCTTACGTCCTCATCCTCAAGAATCTTTAAGTCATCATCATCGGAGTAGGAAAATATGTAAAATCTAGGACGGGCTTTTCTAAAGTAAAAACGTAGATGATTAATTAATGCCTGGATACACTGGCTTGAGGTATAACGCTCAGTCCACCTATTGATAGTAACATCTCCTCGCCTCATATGTATTGCAATATTGAAGTCAAATGGGGAGTAAACAAGTTGTGGATTTCTCCTCAAGAAAAAATGATTCCTTATATTGTCCAAAACATCTACAAATTCTTGAGGGTTTCCATCACTATAGCCATGGCAGTATAAAACACGTATATTTAGATCGTTTTTACTGGTAATAGCTTCATAAATTTTATCAACAATTGAATGATAATTGTCTACAAATAAATAGTCTTGATTATTTAATCTAGGACTGTATAGATTAGTAAGGTCTAGATAATTTTCCCACTTTGCTTCCCAAAGAGGATCATTGTTATAGTTATGCTCAACTTTAATCAGTGGCGTATGATGATATCTTATACCCATACTATTAGCAAAAACTATCGTTGAGATACAAGCATGAAGTTGTGCGCCGCCTCCGTCTCTTTTTCCCGCACAAGTTATACTTATTTTTGCTTTTTCATCTAGGGCGCTTTTTTTAATGTATTCAAGTTTTTGACTGGTTTTTTTGCTTCTTAAACCATTAATATGCCGGAGATATTGTTGAAATAATCCGGATTTTTCTAGATTAGAAAAAAGGTTTTTTGTTAGCCTGTTCAATAACACAAATTCCATCCATATAGATAAGAAATAAGAAGATAGGACTTACGCACTGTACAAATTCACCATGATGTGCATGAACTAAAATCCGCCATTTCAGGCTTTTGACGATTAACTTCTGATCAATAGCAAACTGCTTGCAGCAGCGCTTCGCTATCGCTTAAAAATCATTAAAAAACCACGTTAAAATGCCTGAAACCCATACCTCATATTTGGTTGATCCTGTCAATGCGTAAGTCCTAGAAGAAATAAAATGCCATCAGTCAATGATGATAATACATATGTATTGTGATTATAACTATTACCAACAACGCCTAATTGCTTCAAATTCATCAATAACCGCAAAAATTTGTTTAGCATAGTCTTCAACTGTCCATTTTTGAGATCTTGCCAAGCCCTTTGCTATCAAGTTTTGACGTAAACTGTTATCTTCCCATAACAGTTTAATAGCACTAGCAATATCTTCAGGTTTTTTGGGGTCAACCAAAAAAGCAGCATCCCCCAATTGCTCTTGTGCACCTGGCACATCAGATGCAATTACGGGACAGCCCAAGGACATAGCCTCTAACGGGGGTAAATTGTCTGGTCCAAAAAAGGTCACAAAGGTAAGCGCAAAGGCATTACGATATAATGATGCCATGTCTTCTTGAGGGACAAAACCCAAAAAATGTACTTGACTTGACAAGTTTAATTCCTTTGTTACTGTTTCAACATAGGATTTGTTACCTGGATCAGAACCAACAAGTACCAGTGGCAACTCCAGTGCGTATTTTTGCTGTAGAGTTTTAAGTGCCAATAAAAGTCCAATGTGATTTTTGTGTGACCAGAATTGTGCAGGATAAAATAAATAGTTAGGGGGGATTGAATATTTATTCAACAAGTCCTCACTAGTTACGCCAACTGGTGATAGTTGGGGAGTGAAAAAAGGTATAACCTTGATTCTCTCAGAAGGCACTTGATAAAATTTCTCGATTTCGGATTTACCCACTTCCGTGCCAGTAAGAATAAATGTAGCACGCTTAAATAGCTTAGAATAGTAGTTTTCTTTTTGATCCCATACTCCTATTTTACTTACCTCAGGGAAATATGGCTGCAAACGGTGCTGTAGATCCCAGATGGGGATGATATAAGGAACATCAAGTACGGGAAAAGTTTCTGGTGTAAGACTTAAATTCACTTGTACTTGATTAGCAATTAACAGGTCTAGTATGTATTTTTCATATAATTCCATTCCGGTTGGAAGGCTAAATTTGCTACTTGGACTCCTGAGTTTACGGAAGATTTCTTGTACCAGTGCTAGTATTTTAGACTTAATTCTAGCTTTCAAAGACCAGTCAAGAGAAACCAATTCAAGGGATGATCCCAGATGTTTGGTGTAGTGATGACTACGTGTAAATAAAATGATCCTATGTCCTGACTCGGGAGCTAATTGCAAAAACGCTTGTAATAATTGAGATCCAAAAGTGTAAGCTCCTCCAGACTGGGGAGAAATTTGGGCGTTGACTAACAAACCGATTCTCATTTAATTCCTCACCACAAAATAAACTCCCCAACTATCGAAGCCTGACGGTTTGTTAGTTAACCATTCTCCATGGCTAATTAACTCCATTTGTAGTTGATTTAAGATTAATTCTATTTCTGGCTTAAACAAATACCGCATTCTGTGGGTTTCTCGCAACTCATTCACTTCGTCAGTAGTTTTATCTCTAATAAAAACATGGTAATTCACATCTACCCAATTTTCATTCGGATACATTATTGGTTCCGCTATCCGGGTAACCAAAATCTGATCATCTTCTAGGCGTTTAACCCTAACAGTGGGCTTTTCTGTCAATACTGCTGGACCATACCACACATCAAAAATACAAACTCCTCCCAATTTAAGATGTTTTTTGATAGTGTTAAAAGTAGCTTGCAAATCTTGATTAGTGGTTTGATAACTAACAACATGAAATAAGGAAATAATGACATCAAATTGTTGATTTATGTCAACGGTTCTCACATCTCCTAGAGAGAATTTTAACCGGGAAGCTACTTCAGATCCAACATTGGTGAGGCGATCATTTGCCGATTTTAACATTTCTAAGCTGCGATCAACTCCATGAACTTGATAGCCATACTTAGCCAATAATTGAGCATGATGACCAGTACCACAACCCAATTCGAGGATTGTTTGTGCTAAAGGTACATGAGTTTGTATTAAATCGTGAATAAACTTAGCTTCTGCAAGATAATCCTTGTCTTGATAAAGCAAGTCATAATAGCGAGAATAGTTGCCGAAAATAGTCATCAAATTAATTACTTATTTTAATTACTTATTAACTCAGAATACTCCTGAGAGTATTTGTCACTGTCACAACTTGATCTTCCGTTAATGCCAATCCACTGGGTAAGTAAAAACCACGGCGGGCTAACTTTTCTGCTACCGGACAGCATACACCATCAAATAGTCCCATTTTTTGCCAAACGGGCTGCTCGTGCATACACCAGAAAAATGGACGAGTACCAATTTTATAATCACTGAGTTTCTTCATCACTGCTTCGCCATCAAGGGGAATCTGTTCATCTAAAACAATTCCATACACCCAATAAATATTTTCTGCGTAGTCAGTTTTCTCTAGGGGTAACTGAATGCCAGGTATATCTTTTAATAAATCTGTATAAAGTTTTCCCATACTTCTCTTGCGAGCAACAAACTCATCTAGGCGCTCTAACTGGGCTACTCCTACAGCTGCTTGTAAGTTACTCATGCGCATATTCCACCCTAATTCTTCGTGGACAAATCGCTTATGGGGTTGAAAACAAAGATTGCGTAAAGATTGACAACGTTCCGCTAACTGGGGATCGTCTGTAACAATTATCCCTCCTTCACCAGTGGTAATGTGCTTGTTAGGGTAAAAACTGAAGGTACTGATATGGCCAAAGCTACCACAGGGACGGTTTTTATAGGTTTGACCGTGCATCTCAGCGGCATCTTCAATTATATACAATCCATACTGATGAGCTAAATTAATTATTGGATCCATATCTACGGGCAATCCATAGATGTGAACCACCATAATGGCTTTGGTGCGGGGAGTGATTTTTGCCTCTATCTGGGTGACATCCATATTCCAAGTGAGGGGATCACTATCCACGACTACTGGTATAGCTCCAGATCTCACAATGGCAGCAGCGCAAGAAATAATGGTAAAGGTAGGTAAAATTACTTCATCACCCGTTGTAATTCCTAATGCAGCCACAGCAGCATCTAGGGCGGCGGAACCATTGCTGACTGCAATACCATGTTGCCTTCCCACACGGTCTATAAAGTTTTGTTCTAACTGCTTGACAAAATGACCTTCAGAAGATATCCAGCCAGTATCAATACACTCAATCAGATATTTTTTTTCGTTGCCATCTAATAATGGCTGATTTACTGGAATAGGTTTCATTTACGAATTTAAACTTTCTATAATTTTCGCTTGTTCTTTAGTGATGCCAACAAATCTAGTTTTGTCTTGTTCTCCCAGGTAAGGGCCTTGTTTAACCTCTATCATTTCAATTTCTTCTAATACTTCAAAGCCGTGACCTCCAGTGATTAAGAGAATGACATCTCCTGTTTCTAATACACGACTTTCTAAATACTCTTGTTGGTCATTGTAAAAGTCCACACGCAGTTTACCGCGTTTGATAAACAGTACCTCTTGGGTGTAAATGACTTCACGGGGAACGGGGTTATGCACATGGGGTTGAATAATTTTACCCATGGGGTGGTGCATATAAGCTAGTTGTTGGGATAATTCATCACGGGTGAAAAAGTGAATTCCCGGTTGGTTGAATCGGTGGGAAATGATTATGGATAGCAGTTGGTTATGGTGAGTGATAGATTCGAGCATAAAGATTGTGGCACATGAATAAGGTATTAATGGTGCTGCTGGGAAGAATTTGTTCGGTAAATTTTACGTAGGACTTACGCAAAAAGGAACGAAAGTAGGGGTAATTCATGAATTACCCCTACGCAAGAATAAGGTTTTCAGTCACATCTTGCGTAAGTCCTAGTTTTGTATTTTTGTATTTTTTAGAGGCTAGACTTCTTGCCAATCCATATTTTTCACGAGTTCCCATCTGTAAGTTTGAGCATATTTTGTGTAGGGATTATTATGACAACCTCTTATAGTTTATGTCCTAATGTTGATGGCTACAGCTATAAGTCAATATTTTGGCAATTTATAATCCCAATAATCTGGTTTAACAATCCAATCTAACAACTTGGGATTTTGCCGAATAGCACCCCGGTGAAATTTAACTCCTTCATGGTAAAAATGATTGAACCTAGATTTTAAAATTTGCTCTCCCGAATCTGTACTATTCTGTAGCGTAGATTTTTGGTCTTTGAGTTGGCCGAGAGTAGTCTTTATGATATCTTTAAGATGCCTTAGTACCGGATACTGTTCTAAATAACCATGAAACTCGTCTAAGTAACTATAGCCTACTTTCCTAACGTGCGTGTATGAACTGGACACACCTTGATAAAAGTAGCGTTGTTCAAAGTATTCATATGTCATTCTTGAGGCAGGCACTCTGTGAAAAACTAAGGCATGGGGATGGTAAATAGAATTGAGTTTTTGTTCGTTAGCTTTCCTTGTTAACCCTGTTTCCCCATCTCCTTGAAAATGCTGTAAGTATTTGGGAATACAATCAGGATGAAACCCACCAAGGTCAAAGAGTGCTTGACGACGAATGGAAAAATTCAAGCCCCATACATAATTAGCATCAATTTTTCGCACTTCCTCTCCAAAGTCAAGTAAACTCAACTCGCAACAGAATTTACCCAAAGGATGTTCCATCCAAAACCACTTTAACCATTCAGGCGGTTCAGATTCATATTTAGGTAAGTTTCTCCCCCCAATTAATTGAACATTTCTATCTTGAAAACCCTCATTAATTGCCGCTAACCAGTCAACAGACGCTTCAATATCATCATCCACGAAAATACAAATTTCTCCCTTACTTTCTAAAGCGCCTCGATGTCTTCCAGAAAGAAGGCCTGGTTCCGGTTCATAGACATAGCGAATTTGGTGTTTGGAACAACTTTGAATTAATTGTTCACTTACAGACTTTGTGTTATCTGTAGAACCATTGTCAATGATCAAAATCTCATATTCGTCTGTGTAAAAACTTTGTTGAGTTAGTGAAAGAACACATTGCTTGAGATACCTGTCTCGGTTGTAGGTTGGAATAATAATTGATGCGAACATATGTGTAGTCTCGACCTGCTTTGTTTTTTCAAATAGTTGTTGGATATTTAGTAGCCCAGATCGGAAATTGCATCATAATGACCAACTTCCGATTTAAACAGTTTGATATCGTAACCAAACCAAGTAAGGAAAAGTATAATAATTGGCATATTCATTTAAATTAAATGAGTTTGGATATTTTCCCACAATTTGCGGCTTTTTAGGGTAATTTTGTCCCGTAAATACGATTCTCGATTTAGATAGCGCTGACTTGAATTTAGAAGATTTAATGGAATTTGAGAAGATAACCGTGAGAGTAAACCCTGATGATTATGCCAATTCTCTCGAATAGCCTTAAGTTTGTTTTCAATCAGAAATGGATACATTTCATCGTAAAGATTGGGAGATAAGATATCTAAAATTGATATTAGTTCCTCTTTGGTGTTGAAAGTCAGTATCCCTTTTGGATTAAACAATTCAGAAATCTCAGGACAACCATAATAAATGGGAACAGTCTCTAAAAGCAGGCAATCAACAAGTTTTTCAGAAAAGTAATAATTACTAGCCACATTTTCCATGGCAATGGAAAAATAATAAGGGGCGATCGCCTCTCGTTTCCCTGGTACAGGATTAATTGATTTACCAAAGCACTCAACATTATTTGCAGTTAAACACAGATCGGCGATTTCTTGACGAAATTTATAAGCCCCATCATCGGGATGAGCTAAACTCCCCATAAATGATATTAATTTTGATTTTGGTGGATGCTCGGCTAAAATCTGTTCTGAGTCTATCTCATTTGTAATGCCTAGCCAATTGGTTCCAAATATTAGAGGTTTAAAAGGCTTTCCCAAATCCAGTAAGTGTTGTTGGTGTGTGAAGACAATGGGAAACCTGCGGACAATTTGGGCAATATGCTGGTAAGAATAATCAATTGGACTTTCTGTTAACATAGCAATGCGCCGATCTCTTGGATAGCGAAATACTTCATTGGATAAGACTGCCTTGCTTGCAAAAAGTCCCAGAACAAACTCCTGACCAATTTTTAAACTCGGTTCAAAAATGAAGTTAAAAGTTTGGTCTTGGAACCTGACGGTAATCGAGTCTTGACTTACCTGCTCGCCATATACATCGATGTTATAGCATTTCATTTTTTTGCTTGAGTGTATTAATCCGAACCTGAGATGAACGGGTCATTTTTTGAATAAGAATTTGATTATTGCGATCGCCGTTGGCTTTTTTGGGAGCGGAGGGGTGCCAAAGGTGAATGAAAGGCAACCACCCTCCTTCAGATATTTTACAAGTGCGTAAACGATCTAAAAATTCAGTGTCTTCTCCCCCCCATCCCCAAAAGTCTTGATCATGTCCACCAATGTCCCAGTAAGTAGATTTGTGTAATGCTAGAGGGGTAGGAGTATTTTCAACAATTTTTTCTACATTTATGCCAGATACCAATTCCTGGGCATTAACTACATTAACTATATGTTCAGTTGACTGACTATCAACATAAAAAATTAATCTTGCTAACCTGGCACTAGAAATTTTACCTAAAACTTGATTACATTCAATGACAAAATTAATTGGAACAACAAAGTCAGCATCTAAAATAATTAGTTTTTCAGATTTAGCTTCTCTAGCCGCTTTATTCAGTGCGGAACTCTTATTAAACCCCTTCTCAGGTTGCGGGTTGACTTGATGAAAATAACGAACATCAGTGGGCAACTTATTTCTCAACAGAGGTTCGGGAGATTGTTCAACAACAATGATTTCGTAATCAACATCAACTTGGGCACGGGCTGAGGCTAAAGCCAATTCAAATTGCGGAAAACGCTCTATACCGCCAACAACAAATAAAATTGAACAATCTGGCTTGTTTGATAAATTACTTTTAGATTCAAAGTTGAGTTTTACAGGATATAGTTGTAAAACGTGCTGTAGAATACCTAACCCCACCCCGGGAAAAACCCGTGAAACTGTTAGCTGGGAAGAAAATTGCCACTGACAAATTCGCCCCCCGGTAATTAGATCAGGTTGCAAAACTTCAGAACGATTACACAGATCCAACCAGCTTAAACCCAGCAATTGGGCTAATTTAGGGGATCTTAATACTAACTCCGTTTGCCAGCGCTCGTTCAGCCAACATCCTAACTGCTCTTTTAATGTTGCCATCGGTTATCTGTCTCCTAGTTTTTTGGCAGGGACTCCACCCCAGATTTCGTAGTCAGGAATATCATGATTAACAACTGCATTGGCACCGACTACAGCACTATTGCCAATAGTAACCCCTGGCAACACGGTTACACCAGATCCTAACCACACATCATTCCCTAGTATTACACCAGTACGGTTTTGATCTGATGGTTGCACTTTAATCGGTAAAGTCCTGTGTTTTTGATGATTACTGGCAACTAATGTACAGAATTGGCTGATCAGACAGTCTTCCCCAATCTGGATGTCACCACCCCCAGCTCGTAAATTATTGTACTGCCCAATCCAAGTGCGATCGCCAATGATAATATTGCCGTAGCCATTTAGGGTATCCCCAAATGCCAGTATATTTCCTTGACTGATGGTGACTTGTCCTGTAAGTTGTAGTCGTTGAGGTTCGTGATTGATGAAAATCACATCATTACTAATTTTCGCTGTGGGAAAAGCTTGACGTATTCGGTCAACCTTAGCCAAGTGAAAACGACGTTCTCCTAAATCTCTGATCAACAGCGGATCCCGCAGTTGCCAGATTCCTTGAAACCAAGTTTTTAGCATTAGTTACTTAATAAGTTTCTCCATGTTTGAGAGGTTTTATCATAATCCTGATATTTCCCAACAGATCTAATAACCTACTTAAACAGGGATGTATAATCAACTTTATTGAAAGTATCTAAACACCCGTTATCGGTTGCATCCAATATGCTTACACCTCGCTTTAAGGCAATTTGATTAAGTTTAGCATAAGATCCATAGGTCTTAAGGATATCCTGAGCAACACTGATATACTTCTGATCACTTGAAATCATCTCTGGAGTTGACTCTGGATAAAAGTGAGTTACCTCATACTCTTGTCTAAAGAATTTATAAACATAGTCGTGATCACAACCAATCAGAATAATGGGATTACAACCCATATACATAGCTATCAGAATACTCAGCATAGGAGTGTGTCTAATTCCTGGTATAGGCCTGGTGAAGTCAATTTGAATCTGTTCCGAAATATGGTCTCGGTAAAGAGAAGAGTAAGTAGCAAATCCTAGTATCTTGTCTCTTATTACAGATGGAATCTGGATTCCATCATTAGCTAAGAATTCCAGTAAAGAATAATCAAAAACATAAAATAGGGGGTTTATTTTGTCGAAAATATCCAATAAGAGAGATGTTGGAAATGATGATGGGTTCCAAGGATCTCCTGAGCAATAAATTGTTGGTTGCCATTCTTTAAGAATTTCGTGGTTAAAAAAAGCATTACAAACTATGTTGATCTCATTTTTAAGTAAAGATAAGTCCTGTCGATTAATTGAAGGACCATTACCAATTACAAAACATCTTTTACCTTGATAAATGTTCCTTAGCTTGATATTTCTATCAAGAATCCTTGCATATTCTATAGGATAATTTCTAACATTTCTATAATCTATTAGAATACTTTCAATCCGGCTTGCAATGTATTTTATGGCATACAATGTTTTTGGAGCTAAAATCCAATCAGCCAACAGCGATTTGAGGTTTTGCATTTTTCCAACTCTGAAATAAAAAACTATTGGTCAATGAATAGACCGTTCCATTGTTTGGTCGAGGCTTCCTCTGAATATCTTAGCCTTGCTAGATCCCAAGCATTCTGACGGATATTTTGCCAACACTCTGGATCTGAATTAGGACTTACGCAAGTGTCACACCAAAAATCTGTTTTAGGGTGCACCGACTACAGCACCATTGCCAATAGTAACCCCTGGCAACACGGTTACACCAGATCCTAACCACACATCATTCCCTAGTATTACACCAGTGCGGTTTTGATCTGATGGTTGGACTTTAATCGGTAAAGTCCTGTGTTTTTGATGATTACTGGCAACTAATGTACAGAATTGGCTGATCAGACAGTCTTCCCCAATCTGGATGTCACCACCCCCAGCTCGTAAATTATTGTACTGCCCAATCCAAGTGCGATCGCCAATGATAATATTGCCGTAGCCATTTAGGGTATCCCCAAATGCCAGTATATTTCCTTGACTGATGGTGACTTGTCCTGTAAGTTGTAGTCGTTGAGGTTCGTGATTGATGAAAATCACATCATTACTAATTTTCGCTGTGGGAAAAGCTTGACGTATTCGGTCAACCTTAGCCAAGTGAAAACGACGTTCTCCTAAATCTCTGATCAACAGCGGATCCCGCAGTTGCCAGATTCCTTGAAACCAAGTTTTTAGCATTGGTTACTTAATAAGGTTCTCCATATATTTTTTCACTTGTTGAGCACCAGTCTGCCAGTTTAGAGATCGAGCAAATAGTTGATATGAAGAATGGACTAATTCTGTGTACTGTTCAGGATTGGAAGTAATCTTTATAATCCAGTTTGTAATTTCTTCAACCGAAGCATGAAGGGGGAACAGCTTACCATTTTGATTGTTTATGACTGCTGAACTCACTCCACCGACATCGTGCGCAATAGATGGAACTCCATAGGCGCTCGCTTCACAATAGACAATTCCAAAGGTTTCTGCCACTGAGAGCATTATAAAAAAGGTAGACTGCTGAAAAATGCGCTCAAATAATTCCTTGCCTTCAACAGTTGATTTATCTACGAAACCATGATTGATGATAAAAGGCTCAAATGGTAAAATTTTAGGGTCGATCCATCTAGCACCTAAAATATGGAGTTCAGCCGGATATCCTTGTCGATTAAGTGTACGGACAACTTCAACGACTTTATTGCCTCCTTTTCTCGACCAGTCTGTTCCCATGTATAAAAACTTTAAAGGAGTCTCTAGGCGGGCGGAAATAATCGAGTCAAAACTATCAAAGTTAGGATTGCTCAGTAAGTTTGCTCCATAAGGAATTGCTTTGACTTTTGACGCATCTACACCGTAATGATTAATTGCGTTGTTTACTGCCCACTCTGAAGGGAAAATTAGTAAACTCGCTTTTTCATACGCCAACCTGTCCGCTTTTTCTGCTTTGATATAGGACTCTTTACATAAATTTTTGTACCAAGGGTAAAAGTTATAACAATTATTAAACGTTGCTTCACCCCAAATAACTAAAGGCGCGTTAATTTCAGTGTTTACTGAGGCAAAAGGTAGTGAATCAATGCTTAATATAATATCAGGCTTTATCTCTAAAAGTTTCGTTCTTACTTGATTCCAATACTGTCGAATAATCGGAGGTTCACGATCTCGCAAAAAACTTTGCTTTATGTATTTACGATAAACGTAATGCTTTGCCTTAATGCCAAAAGTTGCTTGCTCCTCTAACGGAGTGATGTAGTGAATATCACAACCAACACTCTGTAGTGATTGGGCGATATTATAGGGAATTCCAGAGTAAGCCTTGATATCTAAAGCATTGGGACGACTGACAAAAGCTAATTTCATAGACATAAAATAAAAAAGAATGGCGTTGCATAATAGATGGATGAATTGAGGGTTAATACGGTGCATTGTCCATACTGTGAGTCTACTGAGATTAGAAAAAATGGAAAACGCAGAGGTAAACAAAATCACATCTGCGTCAAATGTGGTCGTCAGTTTATAGATGTTTATAGTCCACCAAGAGGATACTCAAATGAAGTGAAACAAGATTGCTTAAAATCCTACGTCAATGGGATGGGATTTAGAGCCGAGCCATAGAACGTACTCAAGGTGTTCATCATACAACTGTAATTTCTTGGGTTAAACAAATTGGTGAGAAATTGCCAGATGCACCACCAATTGAGGAAATACCAGAAGTAGGAGAATTAGATGAATTAGAGACTTTTATTGGCTCAAAAAAAACAAAATTTGGTTGTGCCTGACTGTCAGCAGACAGGGACAGCAGTAAATCACTTTAGTCAAGGGATTTTAGCTTGGGTTTTGGGAGACCACAGTGCGGAAACTTTTCAGCCTTTGTGGGATATTGTTAAACTCTGGCAATGCTATTTTTATGTCACTGATGGATGGAAAGTTTATCCTAGTTTCATTCAACCAGAAGACCATATTGTGAGTAAAACATATATGACTAGAGTTGAAGGAGAAAATACACGTTTACGTCATTATCTAGCACGTCTACAGAGAAAGACATTATGTTATTCTAAATCCGTAGATATGCTTAAATATTCAGTTAGATTATTACTTCATTATTTGAAATATAATCAAATACCCGTGTTCAACTAATTCATCCCACATTTATGCAACGCCTATTTTCCTCAATTATAACTAATCAGCATTGGGCTTCAACTCAGCTAAGGTTTTCAGTCCATAGAATGCAATTAATAACATCCAGGGATAGCAAAATAAGGCGTAACGATCAAACGACTCTAATATCCAATGTAGCATTGCAGTTGCTGACACTAGTAAAACTGCAAAGGTGATGATTTCAGGTATTCTGTAACCTTGCCACGCCTGAATCAGGATCGATAATAATCCACAAAATGTAAAAACCAGTAGAGCTTCACTTTGACGAAGAGATAGCCAGGATAAAAATGATGGGCTTTGATTTTCACTTAGCCACAATCTAGCCCATTTATGAAGGGTTGCATGTCCTATAAATTCAAGAGGATTATCTTTTATATGCTTAATCCCTAAGGAAAAAACAAAATCTTGCTTTTTTTTATGTCCAAACGCTAGCGGTGAATCTACCCCAAATTCTTTGTTTAACTTTTCTTGAACAAAAGAAGTATTTGCGGTGAAACGATTTAAATCCCCTTTCGTTTGATGTCCTAACTCATAGGGGATAACTCCTTGAAAGAATGTATATCCCCGTGCTTCCATATAGCTAGGTGAAAAACTTCCCTGAGTCAACCAATTACACCAAATCAAACTGGAGATTCCGATAAAAAACACTGCCGAATAAATAGTTTGATACTTTAATATTTTATGAAGTTTTATGTTTTTTTCAATTAGGAGAATCATGAACAAAATTACAGCAAACCAATAGGTTAAGCTTGCGGGACGAATCCAATGAGCGGCGGCCGTTGCAAGTCCTAAATAAATTAACCAGAGATTATTTTTATTTGTTGACCATTTGGATAGGCAATAAGTGGCTATCATCAAAAAAAATGCATAGGCATTGTCGGCCATTAAAAATGTAGGCTGAATCGCAATAGGAATGAGGCTAATATAGCTCAATGCAACTATATAGCTAAGTTTTTTTTCTTGAGGTAAGAAGTTAGTAAGACTTGCCCAAATCAATACTCCAGTCAAGGCTTTCATCAAAGAATCGAGCCAGTAAAAGGAGCGAACGTCAGTCCCCCACAAAAAAATTAACGGCGCTCGCAAAAGACCAATATGACCTCGATTAAAAAACAGTAAATTGTAATTATTGCGGGCAAAATTTAAAGCACTTTGATAGTAGGCATATTGATCTGAACCTGGTGATGGTATTTCAATATCTAGCTTCCCGGATGCACAAACAAAATCTATTGTCATCGATACAGCTATAATTGTTAAAATAATTTGCCAGTTTTTGAGTTTTAATGATGGTAGCTTCAGACGAAATTGGTTGATGTAAAAAGCAAGCAAACAATAAAGTACTATAAACCCTATCATCCACAATGATGAAACCAGTAAAGACCCGCGCTTGTAGAAAAAGAAAGGGACTTCCACACCTGCACGAATAGCTAAATAGTGAAATACCCAGCTAAATAAACAAACGCCCAACGAAAAGGTTGAGAACACTAGGGTGCTAATTCTTATCGCCGAAGGTATCAGTCTTGTAATTTTCTTCATAAAGTAAATTCATTGAGGTAGTTATTTATCTATCAAGCATAGAGTTTTTGATTTTATATAAATCATTAAAACTCTTTTGGTTTCATGTAAAACCATTTCATTACCATTGGACGACCTTCCCGCAAAATCAGCCTTTTCGTATCAACCTGGAAGCCCAACAAACTCTTGAAATTATAGTTTATAATTTTATCTTCATCATTAATAGATGAGTATATTGTGATTTCATGAGTTGAACTGAAAAGCTTCTTGATATGCTCTGAAATTGAGTTATCGACAAAATCATGTATTTCTATTAAAATCTCATGACGACGAAGATGATCAGCAACTTTATTTGTAAATAGCTCTTTTTCGTAGCCTTCACAATCACTAATAACCAGAGCTTTTCCGGTTAAAGGAAGAGCCATTAAAGTTTCCGCGTCACAATAAGCTCCAGTTATTACTCTACTAGCAACATTATTTAACTCAGCCATTGTCTTGCACAGGGTTAGGGCTTCGGGATTTGTATCGAATGCAAATACCTTTGCTGTCTCTATTTGAATGGCTAAACCGACAGCATAGTAGCCTTTGGCACACCCAATGTCGACAATTTCTGAATAACAATTTTTACATAGTTCTCTCATCAGTGGCTCAAGTTCATATTCGTAGGAACCTAAAAGCTTGGGATATATGGCGCTACATATTGCCTTTGTCTGAGGATACTTCATGCCTTTAAAAGGACCATTCATAACAATTCGTTTTCCAAAAATTGCCTTGAATCGCGAGTTTTCTGCATAGTAGGTCAAGGGAGCAATTGTTTTTGCAAAAAAAAACCAAAATAACTCATTCTTGACTAAGGATGTCAAAGCCATTCTTATTAATTGTTTCATTTTTACTGGAGTTTTTATGTAAATATTATTTTTTAATTTATTTTGGATATTGGATAAACGTTATGTTCTTTGGCTTTACAATCTAAATCCAAGCACTGAGATAAGAATTCTTTTCCAGGACTAGTGAATTTTGTACACCAACTGTGAGGCCATTCTCCTCCTGCTCCCGTATTTGGGCAAGTTTTCCCCAAAAATTGACGAATATATTCACCTGTTGAGTTACCAAGCCATCGATCTAACCTAGATTGACCCCCTGTGGCATTTTTGCTGTTAACAACACTAACAGCTTTCAAAGGCATTGAAATGACAGACTGAAATACCTCGTTCCATTGTTTGATCGAGGCTTCCTCTGAATATCTTAGCCTTGCTAGATCCCAAGCATTCTGACGGATATTTTGCCAACACTCTGGATCTGAATATAGTGTAATCAATTGCTGGGTTGCTGTTTCCGTATCTCCGACATTAAAAAGCAGACAATTTTCTCTATTTTTGAGGGCATTTTCTAGACCGCTTCCTATATAACGAGAACTAACCACAGGTACCCCCATTGCCATTGCTTCCCAAATCACAATTGGTCCTGTTTCGCAAGGCGATGGCATTAACAAGGCATCGGCCTGAAAATAGGCTTTTTCCCACAGTTCATGGGAAGGGACATGGCCTAAAAATGAAACCTCTCCTGAGTTAATGAATTGTGATAAACGATCACGTAGTCTGATTTCTTCAGGTCCAGTACCCACAATTTTTAAGTGGAAGGGAATCTGCTGACTGCTTAAGTTCTCCAGAATAGCGGGTAAGTCATGTACTCTTTTTTGTTGCTGCTCTAGTCTTCCGACAAAAATAATTTTAAATGTTTTTTCGGATTTGCGAGGGGTTAAAGGCCGAGTTGGCGCTCCACAGGGAGCGTAAAATACTGATGATTTATCTAGGCTAGAATAATCCTCTGCTAACTTACAAGCCAATTTATTTGTACAAACTACGGCATCCAGGGAATTTTTAAATAGTTTCATGTCGGCAAATAGGTCTTCCTGAATACCGTGACAGGTCATCACAATTTTAGCTTGAGTTTCACCCCGACTTCTGAGTTCTGCTGTAGCGGCGATCGCATCAGGAATATTAACCGTCACCACAATATCCGGTGAATATTCTTGAATTGCCCTTTGCACCGCCCACCGTCGTCCTTGGGGAGTTCCAGTTTTGCAGGTAATGGCGATCGCGCTTTCACAGGGATGAACTGCTAAATAGTCAGCGACTCGATGATACCGAGTCCCTTCTACTAGCCCCAAGGTAGTGCGCCACCCCAGTTGTTTTAGACCAGGTAACAGGTAGTCTAACCAAGTTGCCAAGCCACTAAGGGTGTAAGCGGAGGGTGCAATAAAAAGAATATGAGGATTCATATAATAATACTAGCATAAATACATAAATACTTAAGTATCAAGGTCTTTCAAAACTTGGGAAATTTCCTCCAGCAAAGACTCAGAATGATGACGATAAAATAACGGCCACTCTTCTCCACCAGGGGGAATGGGTGACCCCAACAAAAACCTACGGAGGCGACGTAACCCGTCAATGACACTGGCTGGAATCCCCAACTGTTCTAATCTTCCAGTTGTGGTGGGAATTTTGGGTAAAGGAGACGAACTTAAAAGCGGAGGGCGAGCCATGACTTGTTCTAAAGTTATTTTCCAACTAGTGAGGGAATTTTCCCAAGTATAGGGCTGTCCATGCAATTGCCCATTGCTAGACAGGCGGTGTCGTAAATCACCATCCTCGGCTAAACGCTGAATTTGTTGAGCCGCGCCAGCCATATCTCCCACAGGGAAGGACAAACCGGTTTCGTTTTCTTTGACTAAACCTTCGGCGTAAAAGCCGACATAACGGGAAGTGACCGGTATTACACCGTGCATCAAGGCTTCCACAATCACAATGCCAAAGGCTTCCGATGAGGATAGTAAAATCAGTACGTCAAGGTTAGGAAATATTTCTTGATAAACAACCTGGCGAGACAAAGCTCCGTGGAGTTTAACTTGGGGAGCTTTACCCAAAGCTTCATTGAGTTGAGCAAAACAAGATCCGTCCCCGACAATATCTAATTGATAATTTAGGTTCAGCTTTTCGAGTTCTTGATACAGGGTAATTAAATCCGGCGATCGCTTGTCAAGGGTGGTTAAGCGTCCAATATATCCTATGCGAATAAGCTTTGCATTTCCTGATGAGATTGGACTTTGTGAACTGCATTTTGGCTGATTAGCACCGTTGGGGATATGAGTCACTCTGTCTGATGCAAACCCTCCCCAGTTAATTAAAACTCGTTTGGTTAGCTCTCCAGGGCAAATTACTTGGTCAATCCCATCCCGGTAACTTCTGAGATCGGCAAGCATTGGCTCTAAGTTTCCCTGAGCATGAATTACTAAACGAGTATCTAGCCGTTTTTGCTTGCTGCGAATCCCAGCCTCATAAGCATCGGCAATTCCCAATGGAATCACTATGTCAGGTTTAACTCCTTCAATACAGCGCATTAATGCCCGCACTCTACCTTCTCGATTACAGCCCCGTCCATCGACTTCAATGGTTTTTAGCTGGGGATGAACAGCACGATAGCGCTCTGGTTGGTTAAACTGCTGTCCTCGCAATAACCCGACTAATACTTCAAATTGATGCGTTGTTAAATATTCATAAATTTCATCAAGCCATGTCTCCACGCCGCCTGCGATCGAACTAGTTGGCATCAAAAAAAGAATATTTTTCATAAGTTAATGGTAATTTGTCCCGGAAATACTGACTTACGGAAAAAATTCTCTGCTCGTTCTTGAAGCTTCTCTGAATTTAATTCCACTCTGAAAGCCTCTTGGCAATTTTTTTGGTATTCTGTATACAGAGAATTATTATTAGCTGTAGCCTCCATTAAATCAAGCAAGTTGTCAGCTATAAACTCATTTGAAATAGGCCCACAGGGAAAACGACTGAAGAAAGATATTAAAGAACCATTAGAGGGGGTATGTAGTGCAATAGGAACACCAGTAGACACATATGAACATAACTTATTCGGGAATGATAGCTCTGTCACTTCCTGCTTATTAGTAGTAAAAGGTTGAGGTAAGTATAGAAATGTGCACTCCCTCATTAGATTGACCATTTCTCCGATCGGAAGCCACCCATAATATTCCACACATCTAGGGGATTTGGACGCTAATCTTAGGGATGGACCTGCAAATCTTACAATCACTCGTCGGTCAGCAATCTTCCAGTTACGACGGTCAAGAGCTAAAAGTAGTTGTTCAAACGAGTCTAATGCCGACAAAGTACCAGTAAAACCGATTATAAAAAAATCATCACTTTTCTGCGCCGATGAAATTTGAGACGTATTCTCGCTTATGGTTTTTGATTCATGGTAGGAATATCCTTGTCTAAAAATAACGGATTCTTTTCCATACTTTTTATGATAAAAAGATTGCATCGACTCGCCAGCTACTGCTAAACGATAGCAGTTCTTAATTGCCTTTTCAAAGGCTCCCATTAGTAAATTGAGACGCAATGGATCATAGCCAAACGTCTTAGCAATCCCTTGAGGGTCATCCATTACAAAGCAATAGAGTGGTAAATTAAGTCGATTGGCTACTGTGGAAGCGATAAAAATTAAGCTTGGATATTCCAAAACAACCAAAACTGCTTCACAAGACCTTCTTCTTCCTATATTGACTATTTTTTTTACCTGACTATTAAGATAGGGAGTAAAAATAAATGTATGAGATATAAGGCTAATTAAGTTGCCCAAAAAACCAGGGATGGGTTTATAAACATATTCAAACCTGGGAGTTATATTTAGAGTTTCCCCAGTGCTGAATGAATTATCAGCTTTTCTCATAAACGTGACCAAAGTAATATTTTGCTTTGGCAAGACTTTTAGGATCTGACTTAGAAGAATTGCTCCCACCCCAGATTGGTCAGGAGGATGTCCTGCTAAAACGAGAAAATTAGGAAACATTAAAATAACTACCTCTTTTCAAAAATTGAATCTGCTTCTACAATTCTACCGTCTTTTTTTCGAGTATATTGTTCAGCATTGCCCATGAAAGAAAAACCCAGATCATGCATAAGTGTATATATTTCGTGAAACAAGGGCTGTTGTTGATATAGTTTTCTAAAGAAACAGGTTTCTATTACTACAATGGAAGCTTTCTCTAAAGTTTTAATGGCTCCCCTAATAGCGGGAATTTCAAAACCTTGTACATCAAATTTCACTAAAATTTCTGGATCAAGATTCTCTTCTTGTAAGCAATCATCTAAACGAGAGATAGGCACCTGTATTTGCGTTATTTTTGTAGCGTCATCGTAGTCTTCTCCGAGTAAACTACTTCCGCTTAACAAAGAAGAACATGGGGTAAAATCACTTTGATTCATTAAACAAAAGCCGGTTTCATCGCCGATGGCAACTTTAAATATTTTAGAGTCTGGGCTATTAGCAATGACTCTACTTAGCTTAGATTGACAAATCTCTAAGGGTTCAAATGAAAGTATTCTGGCATCAGGAAAGTGTCGTTGCATTAGTATCGCAAACTGTCCCTCATTGGCACCAACATCAATAATTGTCTTGATTTTATGATGTTCGAGAAATGGTCTCCAATGGGCATCCTGTTTTTCTAACCAACCTGTCTGCTGGGCTTTTTTAATGTTTCTAACCAGTCTGACATCTAAACCTAAGTGATGGAGTGCTTTTTTTAACATATTGGTTTTTAAATTTAAAATGACATAAATTTAGAATCCTGAGACTTCAGCAAGTTTTTATGCTGTTAAGAACAAAATTGTTGTAAATTGCATACATTGCCCCAAAAGGTTTATCTAATGTCCTACCATAACCATCTACCTGATGGTAATCTTCGCAAAGTATAATTTGCCATCCTTCTTCTTCAGGAAAATCTGTAGGTAACCAACCTGACAAATGCTCTTGAAATTTTGTTCCTTTCATTCCCCAAGGGTCTAACTCATCTTTATCCGATTCTTGGGGCATAAAGCCAAGGGGAGTAAAGATAATAATTTGTTGACGGACTATTTTCTTTAGTGCCGCCAATGCATTTAAACCGATTTCTTTTTCTGCATGTTCTATAACATCGTTTAGTATGGCAGAATCGACGCTACCTGAGGGGAATATTTTTCCTAATCCTTCTAAATCGCAGTTAACGAACACGTACTTAGGATTATTAGATTTTTCAACAATCAGCCTATCCATATATTGAGTATAGGGTTCACAGCAAATATGCACCTTGGATTCAATATAGTTTTGAGGACGAAAAGCACAACCGATATCTAAAACCGAATCTACATCCTTTATCAACTTGCTGGCTGTAGCTTTTAGCTGATCTCGATTTACATAGGTTAAGTATGGAAAATTTCCCACTTTCTGTTGTTGATAAGAAAGTCTGACATTCCGTAGCTAGAAATAGAAGGTGTCCAATCCCAAACTTGTTGAGCAAGACTAGAATCTAAAACCACCCAGGGCAGGTCAAAAGGTCGCGGTGATAGATCTGCGTTTACCGCATGTGATCCCCATCGGTTTTCACACCATCGAGATAATTGCTTTAATGAATATGCAGAGGAAACTCCGCCGGAAACATTGTAAATTGGCGTTTTTTGTGCCAAATCGCTTTTGCCAACTTGCATTAAAACGAGACGCGCTAGATCTTTGGGAACCAAAAGTAAATTAAGTTAATCATATAACCTTTATCTTGACATTCTCTCAAAAATCGGGCAAAGTTACGGGCTGCTAATGTAGTTTCAAAGGCAAAATCAGTGTTAGCATTTACCAGTGTTTCTAACTCCTTGATTTATCTGGGTTTTACATTTATTCAGCAAGCCCTATATATTTCAAGTATTCTGTGAAGGTGACAACGGCACTTTCTTTTGGCTTGACTGTAACTGCCAATAATTTCTATAGATACCCGACGACAACCCCAGTAACTCACTGTGGGTTCCCCTTTCCACAATGCGTCCCTGCTGAAGCACCACAATCTGATCCGCATTAACAATCGTCGATAATCGGTGAGCAATCACTAACACCATCCGGTTTTGCCCAAACTTATCCAAAGCTTCTTGGACAAGCTTTTCTGAAACCGTATCCAGAGCGCTAGTAGCCTCGTCTAAAATCAGCAAATCCGGATCGGACAAAATCGCCCGAGCCAGGGCGATCCGTTGCCGCTGACCCCCACTGAGTCGGTACCCCCTTTCGCCGACTACCGTGTCATAGCCCAAGGGTAAATCCTGAATAAAGCCATCGGCTTGAGCCGCTTGGGCGGCAGCCATCACTTCCCAATCTGTAGCAGTCGGACAAGCAAAACGAATATTTTCAAGGATAGTGGCATTGAACAGAAAAGTATCCTGACTGACAACCCCTAATCGTTGCCGCCAGCTACTAGGATCATAGTCGCGCAAATCCCGACCATTGACCAAAATCTTTCCTCTGGTCGGCTCATAAAGCCCCACCAATAAATCCGCCAAGCTAGACTTACCCGCCCCCGACTGTCCCACCAGGGCTGTTACCTTGCCCAAAGGTAGGACAAGATTAATATCTTGCAGTACCTCCCCCTGATCAGCCAAGTAACGCAGACAAACCCCATGGAAGCTAATATCTGTGGCTAGGTTAGTAAACGGCACTGTTCCCAACCGCCCAAACTCTTTATCCCTGGGGTCAAGAATCTCTTGAAAGCGGGCTAAATTACCATAGTTACTAGCAAACCCCGTGAACGCTCCAGTAACACCCTGAAGACGGATATTAAACCGTTGCAAGGCCAAGACAAAGGTGACTAAGCTGGGTAACACCCCAGTGCTCCGCCGGGAAAACAGCAAAAAGGCAATACCCGTAATAATAGCCAACACAACGACCGGCAGGGTTTGGGTAATGGGATTGGTAATATTGAGCAAGCGGAGCTGTTTTTGCAGCCCCGGCTTAACCTGCTCTAATAATGCCTTAACTTGAGCCACAGCCCTGGATTGACGTCCCGTGGTGTGCAAGAGCCTTAACCCCTGCAAATTTTCCGTTACCTGTTTGCCAATTTCCACCATTCCTTGCTCATTAACACTAGAGTAATGGCGGATACGGGGCAGTAATTGCTTTTGGATACCATAAAAAACTAAGACAGTGGACATGGCCGCCAATAACAGCCAAGGGGAAATCACCACCAGAATCCCTAGATAGACCAAAAGCAGCAAAAAGTTAGTGATCAAAGTATTAGTTAATGTAATCTGGGTTTTAACTGTGTAACCAGCGCTACCAGCGTAAGAAGTTAGATCTCCTACCTTATAACGACTGGCACAGGCAAAGCTAAAACTGAGAATCAGGCGATGAATATACTCTGTGAACTTAACCTGTAATCTGATCCCCAAGTCCCCCGCAGTCACCGCATTCCAATAGTTGCAAAGCCCCAGGAAGATTTGGGACGTAACTGCTAGTCCTAATAAGAGAATAAATAACACCTCCTGACCAAGGGCATTCAACCAACTCCCTAGTCCGGGGACTGCTGCTAAGATGGCATACTGGTTCCAGTCTATTCCTTGGGGAGTGCTCAACAGGGCAACTGCCAAGAAGATAATGCCAAAGGTTCCCCCTTCAAACATAGCCCCTATAATACCAGTGGCAAAGTTGGCTAGAATTAAACCCCAGTTTTCCCATGCAGACTGCCAAATCAGTCGATCTGCTTCAGTTTTCAGGTAACGCTTCAAAAACCTAGAGGCTGATCTGCGTCCTAGCTTCACTGTCTTTGCTAAATTCATTAATTCGGTTAAGGTTGTTTACAATAAGTCAAGACTTGATTTCCCCAATACCAAAGGCGATCGCACCAGTGTAGCAAGGCGATCGCCTTTGCCGTGCTGCATCATACCCAATTAATCTCATAAATTTTTGATTAACTGATATTTTGTTCAATACCTTAGCCAAATTACGAGGGTGAAACGGTTGTAGAAGTATTGTGAATACGACCAAGAGAGGTAAGCTTGGCAAAAATCTGGGATAATAAAATAGGGTCTGGTGGTTCAATACCTTTGCCATTTTTCCGTACGTTGGGTTGAACGAAGTGAAACCCAACGTAAACTCAACGTATTTGTTGGCTTTCGTGCCTCAATCCAACCTACAAATTAAGATATTTTTGATTTTGGCGAAGGTATTGTTAGTTGTTGTAATTATGACATTTATTCAGGGCGATCGCCCCTTGGTGCACAACGTCACTGAATGGCGATCGCCCTAGCACTGTTGCACTAAGCCGATCGCCCCTTGGTACAGTCAACCGTGGTCGGTGAGCGAAGTCGAACCGTCAACCATCAAGAAAGGCTTTCCAACCAAGTCTGTAACTGTTCCACATCCTTAAAATCTAATAATTCTTCTGCTAAACTTTCCAGTTGCTCTACTGGTAGCATCTGAATTTGCTGTTTGAGTGTATCATCCAAGGTTCCTAAGCGACGCTGTAACAGACGTAGAACCAATTGGGTTTCCCCTTCTTGTCGCCCTTCTTGTCGCCCTTCTTGTCGTCCCTGTTGTAATCCCCGCTGTAATCCCTCTTTCAATATTTCCTCATACCAGGGCGATTCTCTTAATACCGTCATGTCCCACCTCATGATTTGTTGAACTAAGGGAATATCCAATACAAAACTAGCAAAAAATGACAATAATGGTTCTAAGTCTTGCAGTTGCTCATCGCGTCTTAACTCCCTCACCGCTTGGCGTAATTTATCTTCCCTGTTTCCACCCTGCAAAATTGGTACAAATGGCAATAGGGCTAATATTTTCAGATCAAATACCAGATTAACATCTGCTTTGACACTCCCAAAACAAGATATAGCAACCGCCAAGGTGGTTAGGACATAAACAGAAGATAAAACCATTGAAATTCAAGCGTTTCAAGGCTTACCCATGCCCACATTTAATTACCGGAGATGTCTATTTACCGTTCTACCATTTTTCCGTTATATATTTCGGACAGGTCTAATAATCTACCTACAGAGATGAATCCCGAATCACATCCAGCGTTGTGCAATGAAGACCCCCTAACATGGTGTAGCAGTGACGCATACGAACTGGCACTACTGTAAATTTCTTGGCTTCAAGCATCCGAATCATTTCAATCTGCCGATCATGTACAAGAACTGTGTTTGGGTCAATAGACATCACATTCAGACCAGCCCAAGGTGAGCTAATGTGATTAAGTGGTGAAGTTACGCCCATTTCTAATAGTTCTTTGTAAACCGGAATACGGACAGATTGATGAAATTCCACCTCAGACTCAGGAACAGGAGCAACTTCCGTAAAATATATCTTATCCCAACCTGCTAATACTTCGGGGCTGGTTTTTTCACTTACCCGCGCCCCATTCAGCAGCACAACACCAGGACAAAGGGGAAGTATCGTAGAATCAAGATGGGAAGAACGATAGGCGTGTGTTACATGTACTCGGTAATCAGATCCGAGAGTATTTTGCAACCATTTAACTGCTTTGCGGTTCCCTGTACTTGAGACCAGGAACAAAACATCTCTTCCCAACCTGATAATGTTGGCCGCATCAAAAATGATTTCATCTTCATCAAGATAGTGAAAGGTTTCATTTAGTCCATGGCTCAAACGCTGATGCAGATGATCTTCTACAGTTTCTAACTCGCTTCGAGGTCGTTGAATCTCATGAATGTACTTACCCTTAAGTTTTGGTAATGGTGCTGATATCCATCTAAAACCGTCTTCAAAGAAGTTTTGATAGAACAGATCATGAAAAGCATAGGACTCGAATAAGCGAAATCTTGAAGATGGCGCACTGACAACAAGAGTGTCACCAAAAACTATGTGGATATCGCGCACATTATAAATATCAAATCCCGCAGCCATCCAGTTTGGTGTTTGAAAACAGGATGAGCTTTCCGACCAAGTTGGACGAAGTACGTTTACTCCAGCTTGCCGGAAAATATGACATAAATCCTCTAAATCCTCTTTTACCTCGTCTAAATACCACTGGGGATAAGCTTTTCTTGCTAGTGCAACTGCACTTTCCAAGATATCGCCTGCAGCATCTGAAACTTCTATACCCGGACTGAAACCTGCGATAGTTCCAACAACAACAGTCCTTAACGAATCCCACTCGTTATGGGAATTTAGTTTCACGAAATCTTCCTCCTGATTATTTCTTTATGCCAAAAAAAGTATATCTAAATTCACTCCCTTCTTCTCTAAATGAGGAATCATAGTAGTCCAAGTATACTGGCTCAAACAAAGAGAATTTTTCTCTCATTTCGTCTTTATCTTTTACGAAATTATAAAACATATCGTAATCTAAACGATCTGTTTTAAACTTTATATGCCACAAACCATCTCCTATGTATTCAGCATGATTGCGGTAGTAACAGTTCAATCCAGTGATTGAAGCATAAATCTTTGCTCCCGGTTTCATATTATTGTAAAGGCATTTAATTGCTTTCTTAAAATCAGTATTTGATAAAAACTCAAAAGTTTGGATTGATATTACAATATCGAAATTGCCACCAAAAAAGATATTATTCTCATCGGGTTTAGGATCAATCACCATGAACTGATCTGTTATGTGAGGCATATATCTTTGGGCAGCCTTAATGTCGTTAGATGCAATATCAACTCCGTGGCAATTAAATCCTAGTTTATCGAAATAATTTAATGCACCTCCCTGACCACAACCAAAATCCAATAATCGCTCATGGTTTGAGCCATCAATCCCATAATCAAATTTTAGTATACGTCCGTAAAATCTAAATATGAAACTTTCAACATTGGGTGCATCATAGGTGTTAGACCAATATTGTGCATTTCTTTCCAAGTAATCAGACATTTTATTGAATTCCCTGCTTAGTTAATATTTAAACGAGATAGAGATAATATGTTAATGATTGCTTCATATCTATTCAATCATATTCCATGACATCGGCATTTCTGCCTGAATATCAAATTTACATTTCTTACCAATTACGCTGCTATAATACTTTGGTGCAAGACCGTTTGCCGGACGAATAACACGCACATTTTCTTCTGTAAACAACTCTCCTTTCTTGATAGGGCGAACTACATAGATTGAAGGGCGCTCCTTCAACGAAGCATCCTCGACAGCAAGAGAACCATAACTAATATTACCTAAACTTTGCCAAACTAGCTCAGTTCCCTGAGCAAGTTCATGAAGTTCTAAAGGTTCAATCGAAAATGCAGAATCCACACCGCCTTCGGTACGTGAAATAGTGAAATGCTTTTCTATAACTACTGCGCCACGTGCTGTAGCGGCAAAAGCTACGTATGGGCGGAGGGTGTGATCAGATAGACCAACCTCACATTCATAACGTAAACGCATATCATCTATGGTCATAATATTGGCATCTGTTTCTACTGACGGGTAAGCACTCGTACATTTGAGCAAAACAAACTGATCACAACCATTGACACGAATTGTAGCTACTGTATCATCAATTTCCTGGATTGTCGCCATACCAGTAGATATAAGAAGTGGCTTGTGAGAGCGTGCAGCCGCTTCAATCAATGGAATGTGGATCATCTCGAAGGAAGCAATCTTAATTGCATCTACTCCTATGGAAAGTAGAAATTCTAAAGACTTGAGATCAAATGCTGTACTGATACAAACTAATCCTTCGTTGCGAGCTACCTCAAAAATAGGTTCATGCCACTCCCAAGGGGTATGTGCTTGTGCGTATAAATCCCAAAGGCGACATCCAGACCAAAGACTCGTAGAATCATCAATAAAAAACTCCGGTCGCCTGCTATCAATAGTCAATGTCTCAGGCGTGTAGGTTTGGAGTTTAATAGCATCAGCACCATTGTCCGCAGCAGCACGCACAATTGCGATCGCCCTTTCCAATTCGCCATTATGATTCCCAGACATTTCTGCTATGATCATAGGGCGAAATCCAGATCCTATAAGCTGGCCACCTATGTTAATAGCTGACTTGTTCATCTGCTTTTCACCATACCTTCAGCTTTCAAGAAATCAGTTCTACCCTGTGATATTGATTGAATCGCCGCAGATACACGACTTGCACCCAAGTGATCAAATATAGACCGAGATATAAAACCGTTAGCGACCTGCTCATACTTGGTAATTATGTTAATCAAAGCATTGGATATATTTTCTGAGTTAACACGTGCATGGTTACCAAGTGAAATAATTGCTGATTGATCTATCAATTGATTCACCATTAAGGCTTGATTATCACTTGTTACCGTTACTAAGCATGGTTTTCGCATTGTCAGAGCCTCTACCATAGAATTTCCGCCAGCAGTTAGTAATACATCTGTATCTCGGAGAAGATGTGCCAAAGTTTGGGGTGCAATATGAACCCTTACATTGTCAATGTTTTCAGCAGAACGCATGACTATATTAGCTTTTGTATTCACTTGCCCTATAACCACATCAACCCTACCGATCCATTTTCGGTACTGTTCATGGTTTTTTAAAAAACTCATAGCCTCTAATGCTTTAGTAGTTTCATCTGTTGGGTCGCTCCCACCATAGGAAATCAGAAGTTGCTTTGGTCTTGCAAATGATAAGGGAGCCTCTTCAACGAATGCAAACTCTGGGTCAACAAGGGCAAATTTTGCACCTATCAGTTCGCAAAACCCATTTTCATTTCCATTCATATCTGATGCAAAAGGGCGGTTGATATCATTAAGTAGCACGTCAGCGTGATGTCGGCGATTTCGGAAGTCGTCAATTGCCAATATTTTATGACCAGCTTTGCAAATAGTTCTTTCCCATAATTCACCCAGTTGGTAGCTATCAACAATTACCCAGGATACACAGGTGGGATAACTGCCAATAATAGAGAGGGTCGCTTCTGCATCCCATAACTCTTGGCTTTGGAGATGCTCATGATTACAGTTAATACCACTCTCATTTAGCCACGAGATATTAAAATCTTTGACAAGTTCCTCTATATTTTTGTCGAAGCGACTCTGACTTATTAGTTGGACTATAAACCCGTCATTCTGAAGCTGTTTACCCAAAGTTATACATCGGCGTAGGTGTCCCATACCGATTGTGGGATTTGCATCAACTCGAATCGCAACACTTCCTAGACTTTCCATACTTTTGCCTGTTCCAAACAAATATATTAACCGAATTTCAATTACAGGTCATTTAATTATGGAGAGTTTTTTGTTCTACATGAGCGTTTATTAACAAAAGCTCTGGATTTACTACTAATAAATCTAATACCTCATCAGTGGTAAAAATTTTTTGCTCATGATATAAGTTTTTATATATTTCCTCTATCAGTCTCCAATCCTCTTGAGTATCTAAAGTCCAACGATAATCCGATAAATCATCATCATTGTTTTGATTATGTAAACTAAAAATTTCTGGATGTTCATAAATATAAGGTGTAACGTGTTCTCTTTGATATGGCTTATTTGCTGATTGAAAGGCTTTTTCTAAAACCTCAAAAGTAAAAACCTCTGCATCCAAACCACGAGGATAACTACGACGTAGACAATTACTAAGATAGTCTATTTTTAAACCATTAGTCGTTTCAGTTTGAAAATATTCTAACATTCCATTTAAAACTTCTGCATCAAATAAAGGACAGTCAGAAGTGACTCTGACAATTACATCCGCTTGATATTGTTTTGCAGCTAAATAATAACGTTCTAAAACATCTTCTTCACTACCTCTAAACCAATTAACACCACATTTCTCTGCTTCCGCAACAATTACATCATCTGCTAGAGAAGTTGTGGTTGCAACTACAACTTCATCTACCAATGAACAAGCTTTAACTCTAGAAATTACATGAAACAACACTGTTTTACCACAAAGTGGTTTCATTACCTTTCCCGGTAAGCGAGTAGAACCCATGCGTGCTTGAATAATAGTTACAGTTTTCATAACAAGATTCCTGCTAATTCTGTTACTACTCGTTCTTGTTCTTCTAGACTCAAACCATAATATAAAGGTATAGAAATTGCCTCTTTATAATAGTTTTCAACGTTGAAAAAAGCTCCTTCTTTAAATCCTAATTGTTGATAATAAGGCTGCAAATGTACAGGAATATAATGTAAATTTACCCCTATTCCTTGTTGACGTAACTCCTCAAATACCTGTTTATGACTCTTATTGATTTTATCCAGCTTTAACCGAATTACATATAAATGCCAACTAGTACAGCTTGGTGCAAGTAAACCCACCATTAAAGTTGGTGAAAAATCTGTGATTTGAAACACTTGTGAAAGGTAGGCGTATTTATGCCGAGAGGTACTAGTCTGTTTTAACTTATATGTATATTCATCATCTATCTTTATGTCCGTAAAATCACCATAACGTAAAAGCGCACCCACTTTCCTAGTTAACCAATCGGCTCACAAAACGTTGAGCATTTTATCACAACCATAAAGCGGGAAATACTCCAATCATGATGATTTCTGATGGCTCAGGTTCCCGTGGCTCTACCTAATACCTCCACCACCCGACCCTGATCACCATCACTTAAACCAGCATACATAGGTAAACTAATCGCCTGTCCATAGTAGGACTCCGCCACGGGAAAATCCCCCGTCTGAAAACCCAAACGCCGATAATAGGGCTGGAGATGTACGGGGATATAATGAACCTGTACCCCAATCCCCCCCTCACGCAATGCGGTAAATAACTCCTCCCGGTTTAACTTGGCTGTGGCTTCCACCTGGACTACATATAAATGCCAAGCCGAGAGACTATCGGGGTGTTGCCATGGTAAAATCACAGGCATATCTGCCAACATCCGATCATATTGTGCCGCCAATTGACGACGACGAGCAATAAACTCTGGTAATCTCTGCAATTGCGATAACCCCAAAGCCGCCTGTAAATCCGTCATCCGGTAATTAAAACCCAATTCCACCTGCTCGTATACCCAACTACCCTGTAATTGTCCTGATAATAATTCGGGGTCGCGGGTAATCCCGTGGGTACGCAGTCGTGCCATTTTTGCAGCTATTTCTGGGTCATTGGTTACAGCCATACCACCTTCAGCAGTTGTAATAATCTTGACTGGGTGAAAGCTAAAGACAGTAATATCACTATACCGACAATTGCCCACTGGTTGCCCTTGATATTCACCCCCTACAGCATGGGAAGCATCTTCAATAATGCGGAAATTATACTCCTGACTCAGAGCATAAATTGCCGCCATGTCACAGGACTGACCAGCAAAATGTACGGGAATAACTATTTTAGGTAAACTTCCCTGTGCTTGGGCTATCTGCAATTTCTGGCGGAGCGCCCCTACACTCAAATTATAAGTATCAGGGTCAATATCGACAAAATCTACCTCCGCCCCACAATAGCGCCCACAATTAGCACTAGCTACAAAGGTATTTGGTACTGTCCACAGGCGATCGCCTGGACCCAACCCCAAAGCCAAACAAGCAATATGTAAAGCCCAAGTCGCACTATTAACCGCCACACCATAACTGGCCCCACAAGCTACAGTCACCCCCTGTTCAAAGGCGGGAACCATGGGACCTTGGGTGAGCCAGTCACTTTGTAATACTTGCACTACAGCAGCAATATCTGCCTCACTGATACTTTGGCGACCGTAGGGGATAAAGGGATTCATATAGTCTTGGGTTAAATTGGGTTACATTGTGTTAAATAGGGCTTGCTGAATAAACTCAAAACCTTAATAAATCAAGGGTTTCAGGTGGAAAATCAGGAAATCAGTGCAGGATTTTTCAGGGGTATACTCCTAAAAGGGTGCATTTTCCGGGTGAAATTTCAAAGAATTGGTTACTAACAGATCACCCAAACTCTTGCCTATTCCCTATTCCCTATTCCCTGCCTTAACGAAGAAACTTTTTCAGCAAACCCTAAATATTGATGATTGGGATAGCTGCTGTAAAATCAATAGACATCTCCAGAAAAGAAATTATGGAACTTATTTATGGGGGCAGGGCGAAGCATTTGAAACATCTAGATGTCTGATTTTCCGTTAAATTATCGCCCAAATGCTTCGCCCCTACAACTTAGGTTACTCCCCGTGTTCTGAATTTCTTCAATTAAATGTTCTAGATCCAATTGATTAAATTCTCCAGTTTGCAATAGGTTTACAGTCTGGTCTACCCACAGGTTAAAATCCCGGTCGTAAAGTGTGTTCATCTTCATAATCTATTCAATTTTCCCTAGTACAGCACGGCGTAAATAAACTAACTATTCTCACAATCGCTAAAAAGCTTACGACCTATTATTTTTGATTTTTGACTTTTGACTTCCGCGAAGCAGTACTAGGTTAATGATATTGAATCATAATCACTTAATATCGATGGTAACAAAAGTCATCATCAAGTAAACTCCGGGTCAACGTGCTGTCTGATTAACTCTCGGAGTTCCTCAACGGTTAGAAAAGTTTCATTACTACCAGAATTATAACTAAATCCCTGGGGAACCTTTACCGCCCCAGTTTGGCAGTAATAATTCTCTAACCTATCACCAACTTCACTGGGTAAAATCGCGTAATAGTAACCCAAATCCCAGGTATTATAACTATCACTACTAGTAATCATCTCCTCGTGGATTTTCTCCCCCGGTCGAATCCCTACTACCCTTTGTTGAGCTTGGGGAGCAATGGCTGTGGCTACATCGGTAATTCTGTAGGAAGGAATTTTGGGGACAAAAATTTCACTTCCCCTACCATTCTCAATAGTCCACAGTACCATTTTTACCCCTTCCTCCAGAGTGATATTAAAGCGAGTCATTTGGGGGTCGGTAATGGGTAATACTCCCCCATGGCGCTGCTGTAAGAAAAAGGGAATCACCGAACCCCTCGAACCCATCACATTGCCATAACGCACCACACTAAAGGAAATATCCCTTTTGCCTTTAATATTATTGGCAGCAATAAACAACTTATCGGAGCAGAGTTTTGTGGCTCCATATAAATTAATGGGAGCGGCGGCCTTATCGGTGGATAGGGCTACCACTTGTTTTACACCAGTATCCAATGCAGCTTCAATTACATTTTGAGCGCCTAAAACATTAGTTTTAATACATTCCATAGGATTGTATTCTGCTGTAGGTACTTGTTTTAGAGCAGCAGCGTGAACAATGATATCTATACCTTCACAAGCACGGATCAGCCGTTGTTTATCTCTAACATCTCCCAAGAAATAGCGTATTCCTCGATGTTGCATATCAGAGAACTGAAGACTCATTTCATACTGCTTCAACTCATCCCGGGAATATATCACCAGTCGATGAATATCAGGGAAACTTGCCAGTAACATTTCTACAAATTTTTTGCCAAAGGAACCAGTACCACCGGTCACCAGAATTGAGCTAGATTGAGTAATTTTCATCTTAGGGAACAGGGTACAGGGAAGACGGGAACACCCGAAGCAACAAAATCAAGTTCCATTCCCTTCACCCAGGAAGGTTTAGGGTGCGATAAAACAATATTTGATCCATTAATCATGACTTATCAAACATCCTCTTAGACCATTGCCAAAAAATGATGATCCGGTTTTGAATAGCCTTGTTTACGTTAGCTGGAGGTTATTGACACAGAGGAGCCGGGGAATGAATTCCCCGAATCCCCTGTGGATAACTACGGACATCATATGTCCCATCATCCAACTGACGCACATAATACCAATTTTTCTTCTGGCATTGTGGACACCAAAAAGCTTCTAACCACTCTTCCTTTATGGGTACGGACACACAAGTGTTTTTTAACTTTGATGAATCGGACGTAACTTTATATTTGCGACTGACACTATCTAGATAACAACTATGAATAGGACAGTAAATAGCTCTACGTTTGGAACGTTTCCGATTATGGTTACACCTTTTATGCAATTCGTCCCCCTAATATCAAAATCAATAGGAAGGTTACGTTTGGAGAAACTGAGATCAATCAGACCATCAAAGCCCACTCCACAAAAATCAGCTTATACTGAAAGTAACTATTATTTTTTTTAATTTCACTTGATAAACTTGAGATGAAAAACCCCGTTAGAGGATGTTTGAAAAGTCCCTCATGATGTATCAAAAATTTTAGATCCCCCTAAATCCCCCTTGAAAAGGGGGACTTTAATTCTATTTCCCCCCTTATTAAGGGGGGTTAGGGGGGATCTGCAAG